>NZ_JANQOP010000089.1 GCF_028285745.1 Acaryochloris sp. IP29b_bin.137
GTCTGGTTTAGTGGTCATAACTACGATTTCCTTTATAAATCCTATCTCAACAGCAACTAACCCCAGGCACCAACCCGTATGAGAAGGGGTTTGCACAGAATAGAGCATTAAATTGCTCCCTTCTGATATTACTAGGCGTTTGTACCCTCTGGATAGCAAAACCTAGAGGAGATCCCAATCATATGGCTGTCCATACCAAGCTTGGGGATAGCGCAAATTTTGGTAGTAATTCCCATGCTACCAAGATTAGAGCGGTTAACTCAGGATTATTACTCAGATAAGTCCATCGATTCAGATTCAGAAGACGTTAAGGCCGATCTGAGATTCTGCCACAGGATCTGGATGGACAAAGCAGTTAATCCCAAGGCGGCGATACAAAAAATTCCAGTGGCTAAGGTGCTTAACCCTACGACTAAAGTTTTGAGAGCGATCGCAATTTTAAGGGCCGTTTGATTCTCCGAGGTGAACGGATGCTCAGCAAAAGATTGGGCAATCTTGGAAGAAAGCTTGGCCAGAGGGAAGGCCATCGTTCCTGCCAGGATAGCGCCAGTCATGGTTCGCCAAACGCTAGGAGAATTGGACTGTTTTGTGGATGGCGTGTCAGACATGGGCAAACTTCTCCAGCGGATGATGGCCTCGGAACAATTTCACTATATTGACGCACTCCCGCCTCTAAAGGGAGTGGGATTCAGCGCTACTGGCGTAGATTGCGGAGCTAAGCCCCGTCTGACATCTACTCGCACTCTAGACAACGCCCTGTGGAGTTGGATTACTCCAAACAACCAGAACTGGTTTTCTTCCTTTAGGTCCGACAGAGATTGAATCCCAGATGTTACCCCTGGCGATTCTGCTTCCCAGCTAAACTGCCAAGACTAGCTTCTTGCAGTACGTGCAGTCCTTTACCAAGAGGACTTCCCTCTAGAACCAGCAGAGGCCTGAGTGAATCGAAGAATATTATTACTTTATCGCTGAATTAGACTGACAGCACTTGATCGCACATTGGCGTTTTCCATTCCCTCTTGAAAGTGGTGGGCTTTCCAACTTCAAAATCTTTGTCAAAGCGCTTTCATGAAAGCGTTCACATCATGTCCTCAAAAATGCGTCTCCCACCTGTGGCCCTTTACAGGGAAGAACGGGACGCGAGAGTATCGGCAGATAATCAATGACCTGCTAGCGGCATCTCCGAAGCGATTTGAATTCCTGATGGGTGATGAACCCTCTAGCAAACGAAGAGAGTTACAATGTGATAAGCATATGTAAAATTTTGTAATCTCTATTTCATAACCGTCTGAGATAAACAAATCAATGACCTCAGTAACATCTCTTTTCGATCCAGTTGAAGCCGATTTAGCCATACTGGTAGATAACCTCAAGGATCTGGTACGTGCCCAACATCCAGTTCTTTACGCCGCGGCTGAACATCTGTTTCAAGCGGGTGGGAAGCGAATGCGTCCAGCCATTGTGCTCTTGCTTTCCAGAGCACTCCTCCCGGATCAAGATCTGAGTCCTCGGCATCGGCGGTTGGCCGAAATCACTGAGATGATCCACACGGCGAGTTTATTGCATGACGATGTGGTGGATGATTCAGGGGTGCGCCGAGGAGTGCCCACCGTCCATAGTCTATTTGGTAATCGGATTGCCATTCAGGCCGGTGATTTCCTGTTTGCCCAAGCCTCCTGGTACTTGGCCAATTTAGACAATCTTGAGGTGGTGAAACTGCTGTCTGAGGTGATTAAAGATTTTGCCGAAGGGGAAATTCAGCAGGGTATCAATTGCTTTGATACTGCTCTGACCCTAGAAGCCTACTTAGAGAAGTCTTATTATAAGACCGCTTCCTTAATGGCGAATAGTGCTAAGGCCGCAGGCGTCCTGAGCGGCACTTCTTTGCAAGCCAACCAAGACCTATATGCTTATGGTCGCTGTGTGGGCTTAGCCTTTCAAATTGTTGACGATATTTTGGACTTCACCGGTTCGACTAATGCCCTGGGTAAACCAGCCTGCTCAGATCTGCGTAGCGGTAATTTAACGGCACCCGTCCTATTTGCGATCGCAGAGAAGCCCTACCTTAAAGTGCTGATTGATCGGCATCTCGACCAGGAAGAAGATCTAGAAGAAGCGATTGCCCTGGTCAACGATAGTCAAGGAATTCCCAAATCCCGAGCCCTCGCTGAACAATTTGCCCACCAGGCGGTTCATCATCTCGATTTCCTCCCCGCCTCCGAGTCCCGACAAGCGCTGATTGATTTAACGGAATATATCCTCAAGCGACTCTACTGAGGAGTATTCTAGTGGTTTAGAAGATCGTCCATTTTACTAGAGAACTCCTACCTATGACCTCAGAGGATCGACCCACACCTGAGGCAACCCCTATTCCAGCGTGGCGCAAACTGTGGCAATCCCAGAAAGACAATATAGTAACCCTTGCGATCGCACTGATCCTTGCCCTATTGATTCGGGGATTGGTGGCCGAGTCTCGCTACATTCCCTCAGTCTCTATGGAGCCCACCCTGACGCCCGGTGATCGCATTGTGGTTGAAAAGCTTTCCTATCGACTCCGCCAGCCAGAAGTTGGCGATATTGTTGTCTTCCATACCCCTTTACCTTTGCAGGCTATTGGCTACGCGCCTGAACAAGCCTTTATCAAGCGAGTGATTGCCGTTGCGGGACAAACGATTGCGGTTCAGAATGGTCAAGTTTTTGTAGATAGCCAGCCGCTATCCGAGAGCTACATTGCCGAAGCTCCTCAGTATGAATTAGCTCCCGTTCAAGTACCTGAGGGCACTCTATTTGTCATGGGGGATAACCGCAACAATAGCAACGACTCCCATATTTGGGGATTTTTACCTCTCTCAAATTTAATCGGTCGGGCGAACCTGCGATTCTGGCCTCTGGAGCATCTTAACTGGCTTCGTAGTCCATTGCCTTGAACGGACTAGCGCTCTTGAGCGGCCTCCATATGGCACAATGGGAAGCACTGGATAAAAGCTATTGATCAGGTATTTCTGTGAGTTCTACTGCGACCAAAGCGCCTGCACGCGCTGTTTTTCCCTTTACAGCTATCGTCGGTCAAGAAGAAATGAAGCTGGCGTTGATTCTCAACACCATTGACCCCCGGATTGGCGGCGTGATGATTATGGGCGATCGCGGTACAGGCAAAACGACAACCATTCGGGCTTTGGCTAATTTGCTGCCAGAGATTAATGTCGTCGTCGATGATCCCTTCAACAGCGACCCCGAAGATCCAGAACTGATGAGTGACGAGGTGAAAGTCTTAACCACGAGTGGTCAAACCCCAGCCATAACCCAAATGCAAGTGCCAATGGTGGATTTGCCTTTAGGTGCAACAGAAGATCGGGTCTGTGGCACCATCGATATTGAAAAAGCCCTGGCAGAAGGAGTCAAGGCCTTTGAACCCGGCTTATTGGCAAAAGCCAATCGCGGTATTCTCTATGTGGATGAGGTGAATCTGCTGGATGATCACCTAGTGGACGTCTTGTTGGACTCAGCCGCCTCTGGTTGGAACACTGTGGAACGAGAGGGGATTTCCATCCGCCATCCCGCCCGCTTTGTGTTAGTTGGCTCCGGCAATCCAGAAGAAGGGGAGCTGCGCCCGCAGTTATTGGATCGGTTTGGCATGCATGCTGAAATTCATACCGTCAAAGATCCGACATTGCGCGTGCAAATTGTGGAAGAGCGAGCCCAATTTGATCAAGATCCCCACACGTATTTAGAAAATCACCAGGCGGATCAACAAGCCTTGCAAGAGCAGTTGGTCAATGCCCAGAATAATTTAGCCCATGTAAACATCGATCATGAGCTGCGGGTCAATATTTCCCAAGTCTGCTCTGAATTAGATGTGGATGGGCTGCGCGGTGACATTGTTAGTAATCGAGCAGCGAAAGCCATTGCGGCATTTGAAGGACGGACTGAAGTCACCGTCGAAGATATTCGCCGGGTCATCACCCTTTGTCTGCGCCACCGTTTGCGCAAAGATCCCCTGGAATCCATTGATTCTGGCTATAAAGTTAGCAAGGTCTTCCGTCAAGTTTTCGGTTTACCCGATGAAGAAGAAGCTGACATCGCAGCTTAAATAGGCGGTCAAGACTGATCAGACTTTTGTGTAAGCGGACTAGAATCCAAACATAATTGGAGACCGCACCATGGTTAGAAAAAAAAAAGTTCCCAAAACACATTTGATGTTTAGGCAAAGAATACAGGATTAGTTTTAGTTTTTGGTTGCCAGCCAACTCTTACGATAAGACATTGCCATTGGAGACGAACCTCTGAGGATGAGGCATTCAGCCTCTTTTAATTTCAATGGCAGCTATTAAAGAACTGAGACATAAGAGTAATCAAATTTCCCAAACTGACTACACCAAGCCAAATTAAGCTTCTCGAAGCAATGAACTAGCCATTGGACAGATGACTGTTTCTGAGACTCATAGTGGTTGAAGAGAATTGCAAACCGTTTTTCGAGGTAGGGCTTAATCTTTTTGCAGACCAAAACCACTTTTAAGACGAGGCTAACCGTGGAGGTTGAGCCTACATTATTGATCAGATCCATAAAGATCCAATGCTTTGGTTTATGACGACTTTCAATGACCAAAAAATTGAGGATCTGCTGGCATGTTCGAACCATTAAGAAGTCATTCATTTCCCGATTATTACTCTCTGGGAACATATCTCGCAGACACTGATGCAGTTGGTTGTTAAAGCGACATTGACCAAACTTACTATCTATTGAAGAGACAAGATATTCATAGAAATCATTCTTGAACCGTTTATAGGTCGGCACCATTGATTGCTGTTGCATGACAAACTGCTTAGCCAGATCCAGATGGGTATTGCGGGCATCTACCTTACCCACAAAATGCTTTAGCGAGCTGCGAAGTTCTGAGTCACTCAGTAATGTAGGGTTATGAACAGGCTGAATAATTTGGCCATTGTCCATATTGGGTTGGCCAACGGTTTGAATCACCGATCCAGATTTCTTGGTATTTCGCTTCAACAGATCGGTCATATAAAGCGATAAATCCAGCTCAAACTTTTGTTGAGCTTGGGTTTGAGCATGATGGATCACCTGTTGATGCTCTTGTGAATCCCCTTGGGACACTAAACAGTGTTTGTACAGATAAGGATATCGCTGCAGCAAGGTCACCAGCGGTTGTTGCCCAGACGTCAATGCACTGGGATTGATAAAATCTGCAAAACGCCGCAGTCGCTGGAAATGAGTACTTTTCGCAAAATGTTTGACAAGTAATCTTAAGCGAGTTTTGGTTTGAGTCCGACCTAAACTCGCAGGCATACTGCTAGCCTGCCCTAATAGTTCAATTAAACTCGATATCGCGTATCTACAATCAAATTGAATTTGCCAACTATTCACCAGAATGTAGCAACAGCGATTTAAGAATAAGGAAAAGTCTTCTTGCTTGGTGGTGGACTTGACGATTCCATTAATCGCTTGCTGAATTGCAACATCTGGATAGCTAGAGGTTCCCAGGAACAGGGATTGAAATCGATGTAACACCTCTTGGGGAGATTCAGTGCGTACGCTAGCCAAAAGATGATCGTACACTCTTTGCTCATTGGAAACAGGGCGAGATGAGTGATGTGGAAATTGAGTATACACTTGATTTCTCAGTAAAGGATGAGGCTTACAGTTAAGGAATCAGGGCAACACAGACGAGTGACTTGAATAACTGCTTCCTAATTCAAGGTGCTCCCAGACCTACTGAATTACGTTGCGTGTGGTTAGTATGCCCAAACTTGTATTCAAATTAAAAAATATCTTATAAATTCAGGTGTGTTTTTGATCACACCTGAATGTGATCGAAGTCACAACACTGATTCACTAATTAAGCATTGGATCAAGCCAAAAAAATCACCTTATTTGCTAACCAGAATAAATTAAACATAAAAGCGGCATCTTATACGCAAAAAAGCACTTTTATCTCTGATCTTATACAGAAGTTATACATCAGCCAATGATAATGAACTGCATACGGAGTCGTGACATTTGAGGTGTTATCGAAAATTTTTTTTTCAAATTTCCTGAAAAGTATTCTTAAATTATTTATTTACACAGAAATAAAAATTAAACCTTTTTGCCATCAAAAATTTGTTCAATGGCATTTTTAAATTCTTGGGGTGGGGTACGAAGTACACGGCCACTTTTTGAATGAAGAGGCACGAGGGTGACCTTGCCTAAAAGGCTCGGCTTACTGTTATTGCCACAATACACATCCTGATCCCAGCACAGCTTGATTTTTTCAATCGCCCTAATTCTAGACTTCACAACAACTTCCTTTCCCATCTGAATGGGCTGTCGGTATCGAAGTGATAAGTCAACAACAGGTAAGTTGCATCCCATATCGACCAAGTCCGAATATTCCAACCCTACCGAACGGAACACCTCAATACGAGCAGCTTCCATCCACTCCAAACAAGACCCATGCCAGGCAATTCCAGCATAATCCGTATGGCGAGGTTGAACACGGGCAAAATATTCAAACCATGGACTGGGTGGTGTTGGGTAACCAGGCATTTAGGAATTCAGTGAGATTTGTAGCCAATCTCCCAAAGGATACATCAGTCTTGAAGGGGAACTGCATCAACATCAACCGTTGTTTGTCCCTCTGGTCCCGCAGTTTCTGCCCTCGTCGTTGCCTGACGCTGTCGATATTCTTCGATGAATACTTGAAACAGCTCAGAGATAAACAGCGTTAACACAGCTAAATCATCAATTTGCCCGACAATAGGGAAGAATTCTGGTGATATATCAAGCGGACTGAGAAGATATGCCAGTGTACCCGCAATCATCCATCCCCTGTACTTAGGGTTACGAAGACTATTGCGATACCAGTGATAGAGAGCTTTGATAGAAAATTTCATTGATGTGGGACTCCTTTACCTCTCTATCTTGACAAAAATCTTGTGACCGATCTGGTATGGATTTGCGTTAATTGAACGTTTCACCGTCAAATAGGGCTAATCTGGAGAACTATCCAAATTTTACTGATGCTTATTTATCGATTAATAGCAAAAGCCCACAATTGATTAACATCTAGATTTATTCCAAAAATGAATAAGACGTTCTATACCTTATACTTCAGGATGAGATAGAAACGGACATAAAACGTTGTATACCGTTTTCACATCGTCAGATTGGGCAAAGGAAACGTCGTGAATATTATTGAGCTATTTGAGAAGGGGGGGCCAACAATATGGCCACTACTCGGGCTTTCTGTACTAGCAATTGGTACCGTTTTTGAACGGCTGTGGTTTTGGAGTAATCTTCTCAAAGGTGAACGAAAAACGGCTAAGCAAATTATCGATGCTGCTCGCCGTGATTGGGACGAAGCCACTCATCTAGCTCGTCAATCTAGCAACCAACCCATTGGGCGATTTTTGTTTACCCCATTGCGGTTAGCCAATCAGGAACCTGAAATTTTCCGATTAGCGCTAGAGGCCTCTGCTGATGAAGAACTGACGGCAATGCGAAAGGGTAGCAAAGTTCTAGAAGCCGTGATTGCTTTGTCCCCTTTGCTGGGGCTGTTCGGAACGATACAAGGTCTCCAAAAGTCCTTAGGAGCATTAGATATTGAGGACTTAGGTAAAATTACCCTAGGACTTGACAATGCTTTAACGAGTACGTGGGTGGGATTGCTGGTGGCGATTGTTTCCTTGACCTTTTATCGGCTGTTTCAAGGGTTGGTCTTTAATCAGGCTCGTATTTTCCGGCGCACTGGGAATGAGCTTGAGCTGGTCTATCGTCAGTTTTGGTTGCAGTCCATTGGAACCCGACCGGCGCTTCCCCCTCAAAAGGATTCTCCTGAATCCCAAGAAATTTGACCTGCCCGCTAATCGCCAGTTTGTACCCCTATGAAAACATTTTTAGAAAATGAAGAAGCCGATATTCAGGTTGAGCTGATTCCGCTACTGGATGTGGTTTTTTGCCTATTGGCAGTATTTATTTTGGGGACTGTAGGACTAAGTCGACCTGAAGGCATCAATCTCAATCTACCCCTTGAGCCACCGGAAGCAGAAACAGGAGCACCCCAATTTATCAGTAAATTTAGGGTTCAGGTTGGCATTCTTGGGGAGCTATCGGTCAATGACCAGCTTGTCAACCAAACTCAGTTAAAGCAATTGGTGAGTCGTTATTTGCAAACTAATCCCCAAGGGGTCGTCATTGTGAAGGCCGATAGGAGTGCGACCTATGATCAAGTGATTACGGTATTGGATATGCTACGGTCAGTCGGTGGAGAACGAGTGGCCCTAGAAACGGCAAAAAGTGAGCCGGTTACTCCCCCTGGGCAAGTCCCTGGCCCAAATCCCGGTCAAGAACCCGACGTTTTACCGGTCCCTTCTGTCGAAGACCCCGGCGCTGGCACATTTCCCTCTCCACCCAATCAACCTGCTTTGCCAAACCAGCCTATTTCGCCCTTGCCTAGGCAACCTGCGCCATTACCACCCGGGGTACCGGGCTCTCAACCGACTCCAAATACTCCGTAGGGGATTCTATTGATTTGGAGACAGTGCTTGGTTAAGGGCTGAAAGTTGCTGCGTGGTCCCCATACAAATAAGGAGATCTTGGCTACAAAAGGGAGTTTGGGCAGATGGGGCTCCAATAAGTTCGCCGTTGGCCCGACGGATAGCGAGAATAGAGGCACCTGTTTGAGATCGCACCCCTGCAGCCCCTAGAGTTTGACCAATAAAGGGGCAACTCTCCCGATCAATCAACAATTCTTCGATATAAAAGTCGGGCTCACTTCCCGTTAGTGCAACATCCATAAAATTAACGACTTGAGGTCGTAAGGCTGCAGCGACCATCCGTTTGCCGACGGTTATATATGGGGATACTACAGCATCTGCCCCCACTTGCTGCATTTTCTCTAACGCTTCTTCGCTATTGGCCCGGACAATCGCTCGAATCCCGCTGTTTAAGGTTTTGGCAGACAGCACTGCATAAAGATTATCCGCATCGGAAGCAAGGGTGGTCACTAATCCTCTGGCCCGGACAATGCCCGCTTGGAGTAAGGTTTGATCCTGAGTTGCCCCCCCTTGCACACACATATATCCATAGTTTTGAGCCAATCCAATTAACTCTGAATCTTGGTCAACCACGACAAAAGGAATATCTTCTGTGGCCAGTTCCTGAGCAATTTGCTGTCCTGTGCGTCCAAATCCACACAAGATAAAGTGTTCGGATAGCTCATCTAACAGGCGTCTCTGCTGTTGTAGACGCACACCATCCCGGAAATACCCTTGAATAACCGCCTCCGTAAAGCGGTTGGCAATATAACCAAGCCAGCTGACCCCAACAATAATCAAAACGATTGTAAATAGTCGACCGCGATCGCTGAGGGGATTCACTTCCATAAACCCCACGGTAGAGAGGGTGATCACCGTCATGTACAGAGAATCAGCCAAGGGCCATCGCTCGACCAACCAGTACCACAGGGTTCCTAGAAGAATGACGCCACCAAACGCTGCAATTCCTAAAAACAACTCCCGCTGAATTTGCTGATATTTTTTCTCCAAGATTGAATACACCGCAATTGCCCGTCGACAGTGATAAATCGAGCATCGTAGGACAAAGATGCCCGCATCTAAATAGTAGGTCTAGATTGATAGGTTGTTTCTTGACAATAGTTCAGATGAATTTGTCATACGTTAACCTCAACGCTTAAAAAATGACTTAGTATCACTCTTCTTTATAAAAAAATCTAAATATTCCAGGGATCTGTAGCAAATAGTACGGTAAAAATATTAGAAATCTGATTTTGAATGAAAGCCACTCGCAAATTATGCAATCAGCTGGGGGACAACTAGTATATTTGGCTATTGATTACTAGTTATGAACACAGACTTCTGAGGAGAAAAAATCTATGATTACTTTGAGCCTGGGCTCAGCGATAACGGGAGCAGTCATCAAATTCATCGCTACAGTCCTATGTTTTCTATTAATGACCAAACTACCCATATTTGGCGTAGAAATCGATTCCACGGGTAAAGCCGTATTTTCAGCTCTAGTCTTTGGCATTCTGAATGGTGTTGCCAGACCGATTAAAGAGATTTTAAAGTTTGGGCCAGGTTTTACCGATGTCTTGATTGCCTACCCCATTATTTTTGTCTTAAACATCTTCATTTTTGCGCTTGCAGCTGCCCTTGTCCCTGGTTTTAAGCTCAGAAATAAAATTCTAGATCCGATTTTAGGCTCTATCTTTATCACGATCGTATACGCAGTCATTGATCGTTTATTGCACGCTGGATCACCTGCAAACGCCTTTCTTGAGGGGCTAATTACTTAAATTCTCCTTTATAAAGCATTGGAGAGACAGTACCAAAACATCTTGAAATGTTTGATCCAGACAATTTCTATGTTTCTGCACCTTCGAGATGCCTATTTTCTGGACGCATTGTTAATCTGGCCGCAATCGGCATGCGCCAGCCTGAGCCAAAAGCGCGATCGGTAATTTTGAGCCCTGGCGGTGCCTGGCGACGTTTGAACTCTGCCTGTTTGACCATCTGAATAATTCGGTCCACAATCGCGGCAGGATGCCCTGCCGCGATGATTTGTTGGCTGGACTGATGATTATCGACATAGCGATAGAGAATATCATCCAAAACCTCATAAGGTGGCAAGGAGTCCTGATCCACCTGTCCCGGTTTGAGTTCAGCACTGGGGGGCTTAGTGAGGACGGATGCGGGGATAATGATTTTCTGCGCTCCCAGCTCTGGCGGTGTGTGAGTATTGAGCCATTGGCATAGTTCATACACCCGGGTTTTAGGGACATCGGCAATGGCCGCTAAGCCCCCGTTCATATCGCCATAGAGGGTGCAGTAGCCGACCGCCATTTCCGATTTGTTGCCTGTAGATATCAGCAAACGGCCAAACTTATTGGCAATAGCCATCAGTAAATTGCCCCGGATGCGGGCTTGAATATTCTCTTCTGCTACACCAGGTTCTGTGCCTGCAAAAACGGGGCCTAAAATTTGGTCGTAGGTCTGCATCGCTGTTGCGATCGCGAGCTGAGTCGTCGGCATTCCCAGGTTATCAGCCAAATTCTCAGCATCTTGAATCGAATGGTCAGAACTATAGGGCGATGGCATCAAGACGCCCAACACATTGTCGGGGCCGAGGGCAGCGGCAGCAATGGCGGCTACTAGCGATGAATCAATCCCGCCACTGAGTCCCAGAACCGCTTGGCTAAACCCACATTTTTGAGCATAATCCCGAATGCCCAAGACTAAGGCTGACCAAATTTCAGCATTGCTATCGGATAGAGCAGGCTCTATTCGACTGGGCAGTAAATCATGGGCGTTATAGGTGAGGAACAATAAATCTGGGGCGAAGCCATGTGCCCGACCGACCACCTCTCCCTGGCGATTAACGGCCAGACTACGGCCATCAAAAATCAGGTCATCATTGCCCCCCACCTGGTTCCCATAAATCAGGGGACAGTGATACTGCTGAGCATGATGTCGCAACATCGCTTCTCGCAATTCTTGTTTACCGACGCAGAATGGGGAGGCCGATAGGTTGATGATCAGATCCACGTTGTAGCTCATGAGCTCAGCAACCGGATCAACCGCATAGGCTCGTTCCCCCCAAAAATCTGAGTTGTTCCATAGATCCTCACAAATGGTGACCCCAATTTTCCCTTCTTTCAGGTCCAGCACATTGGGTTGATGGCCCGGTTCAAAATAGCGATCTTCATCGAAGACATCGTAGGTGGGCAGCAAATGCTTGTGAAAACACTGCTGAATCTTGCCATTATGCAAGTGGACGATACTGTTGAACAAGGGCTTACCCCCCTGAGCCCTGTTCCCCTGATTGTGTTGTGTCGTTCCTACCAGTACGTGGAGTTTGACGGGTAGGCGAGTGGCAAGTTGTTCTAATACTGTTTGGGCCGCATCCACAAAGCTCGGGTCTAGCAACAAATCTCTGGGGGGATAGCCGCAAAGGGAGAGCTCTGGAGTCAAAAGTAGGGTTGCCTCCTGTTGATCGGCTTCGGTTGCAGCCGCTTCAATCGCTGCAGCATTCCCCACCAAATCGCCAATGATCGGATTCAATTGTGCGATCGCAATTTTCATATCTCATACCTACACAAACACTAGGGGTTTATCTCGAAAAGGGGCAAACGCTTCCACATCAAAACGGTACAAACTCGCAGGCCGTCCCGCACCCCGACAGACTTTCTCTCCCGTATCGGCCAAAAAACCTAATTTCAACAGTCGCGATCGGAAATTTGAGTAATCCGTAAAGTGCTCTCCCAAAACAGTGCTATAGAACTGATAGAGATCGGCAAGGGTAAAACGGTCGGGTAAGACATCAAAAGCTACAGGACTATACTCGAGCTTGTTGCACAACCGCCGCTGACCATAGTTGAGAATATCTCGGTGATCAAAGGCGAGATTGGGTAACATTTCTAGCGGATGCCAATCAATTTCACAGCCTTCATCCACAATCAACAAAGCATCCTCATACCGCACCAGCGCAAAATAGCTGACAGATAAGTAACGAACCCCAAAATGGTCAGGAGCCTCGCGGGGATCACGATGGGGCCCCCCAAAACTATAGAGCTGCTCCAAATACAGGTTTTCAACCCGTAACTTTTCCGCCAAAACTCGATAGGCCGCGGCTTCCAAAGATTCCCCTTCCCGCACCAAGGTTCCTGGTAAGGCCCAATCTCCCGTATAGGGATCACTATGGCGTTTGACTAGAAGGGCGAGTAAGCGATTCTGCGCCGTATCAACAGAAAAAATGACATTGTCTACGCCTACTTTGAATTCTGCTAGAGCTGGGTTGGGGTGGTCAAAAGTAGAGGTGGTTGAGGCGCGTCGAGAGGAGGCTTGGGCTCGTTCCATGAGTACAGATGATGGTGTTGAATATAAGCGGCAATGGCAGGTGGGACATCATTGATATCCCCTGTATGTCGATAGTGGCTAGAGGAAACCGGAGGGCCCTGAAAACTGGCGATAGAAAACCTTGCCCCTAGCCGTTCTATCTCTTCTAGATCAGAGGGTTGAAGTTGAACATCAGGTCGTCCCAACAACAATAACTTCACCTGTTGAAATAGAGTTTCAACCCCATACCAATGAGACAGTGTGGGCACCACATCTGAACCCACCACCAGGATGAACTCCGCTTGAGGCCAGATTTGCTGTGCATGCTGAACCGTCATCAGGGTCTTGGCGTAACTCAGCTCTGTATGCAGACCCACCTGCTTAAATCGTTGTTGCGAATCTTGCACCAAGAGGGCCAACATCTGTTGGCGTTCGGCCAAGGCGGACTGGTGGTGTTTAAAGGGATTATCGGATGTCCAAACGGCAACATAGTCGTACAGCCCTGCGAGCCATTCAATGATGGATTGATGCCCCACCGTCGGTGGATCAGCACTGGTTCCAAAAAGGGCAATATGTTTCATGTTTGATCAAGTCGTAAAAACTGAGAGATAAAGATATTGCGAAACAAAGAAACTATCAGCGCTTCTGAGCGGTTCGACGCGTTGCTGACGTCAAAGCCTCTAATTCAGTCGATAACTGCACGGTCATGGGTGAAGGATCATCCACTTGACGAACGGTCGTCGGTAAACTGTGTACGGCGGCCAGTGTTCGTTGAGCAATGTCCGCCAAGGACTCTGGTACCACTAATCTTTGTCCTGCCTTCATGACCGGTTGGAGCAGCGGCTGCCCCATCGCAGATGCATCATCCATGAGTCCAAGACAATCTTTTACCACCTGTCCTTGCTTTGATTGGCGAAAAATTTGCTTGCGTCCTGGATAAGTTAACTTACCGTTGGCTTCCTTCATCACGGGGTTGCCATCAATTTCCACCAGCTTATAAACACCGTTGACTGGGGTACCGGTGACCAGTTTGGTCCCAACACCATATCCATGGATGAGAGCACTAGCTTGTCGGAGTCGCTGAATCTCAAGTTCATCCAAATCTCCACTCACCAGTATTTGGGTGTCTGGCAGCAGTTGGTGAATTTCCTGCGATAACTCCACCAAATCACCGGAATCTAGTCGGACAGCAGGGACTTCCAGCTCACCAGCCTTAACCTGATGGGCTAAGGTTTGAGCCGCTGCGATCGTGTCATAGGTATCAATCAATAGAGCCGCCTTCGGAAACATTCGGTGAAAAGCAGTAAAGGCTTGTAACTCTGTTCCCTGAGTGGCCGTCATGGCCATTACCAAGGCATGGGCCATTGTGCCACTGGGTTGTCTGCCCAGCTTTTGGGCGGCCAACACATTTGAAGTGGCATCTAACCCTGCCGCCAACGCCGCGCGAGCCGCCCAAACTGAAGCTTGAGGGCCAAAAGCACGCCGGGTCCCAAACTCTAGCACCGTCGCATCTGGTCCGGCCATATCCCTTAAGCGGGCAGCCCGGGTTGCGATCAAAGTTTGGTAGTTAATTGCGTTTAAGAGAAAGGTTTCTATCCACTGGGCTTGCCAGAAAGGAGCTTCAATTCTCAAGAAAGGCTCATTCGCAAAAACCGCTGTTCCTTCAGGGACTGCCCATACATCTCCTGTGAAACGACCTTGAGCTAACATCTCCCAAAAATGGGCAGGAGCCGCGGTCAATAAGTCAGTTTGCTTGAGGTATTCAATTTGTTCCCCAGAGAATCGTAAGTTTTGCAAGTAATCCAAAACCTGAGCTAAACCCATTGCGATTAAATAGCCATAGCCTGAGGGCATTCGTCGCACTGTTAATTCAAAACTGGCGGGTCTCTCCGCAAGTTTCTCATTGACATAGCAAGCAGACATAGTCACTTGATATAGATCCGTGAGCAAACTATAGTCTGAGGCAGAGAAACTGAGACTTAAATCGCTCTTCTCAGCAGGCGGAACCAGTCCGAGCATGGTTGGACTCCTAAAAACTTGAAAAAACCCAAACTAGGCAAGCAAAAAAAGACGAATTGGAATGACTTTTCTTTGCCAAATAGGACGCGTATTTTAATTATAGTAATTTTTACCATAACTGCAAGTCCCTCGTTCGAAAGAACAAACTCAGCTTCCGGTTCCGCACATGGAGATGGAACAATTTTGTGATGGGGGAACGTCCTAAGAAGGCAAGGTGAAGGCTTCTTGAGATCATTGCAACGACAGCAAATGATAAGATGACCGAAACCTGAACTGAATACAGTCGCGTCTTTACAGAATTAACTAGTGTTTATGCAACCCTCTCGCTCTTTTATCTCAGGTCGCCGATATATAACGGTGTTGGCTTCCTCTTTAACCCTTTTCACCTTGTTGCCAGTATCAGTTCAAGCTCAACGAGCGGGAGACTTGGATGGCTCGGGAACCAGTCCATCTTCCGGCTTAGAGAATGTTGAAGTCTTGAGTCCATCCATCACGGGTGGATTATTCAGCATTCCTGCAGGGAAGCGCTTAATGTCTGAAGCAGAAAGTGCCTACGACTCTCAAAATTTTTCTTTGGCGGCTGGTAAGCTACAAGACGCCCGCCAGATTATGAACCAACTTTCAAATTTTTATTCGACCTTGACCTCTAGTTTTCTAGGGGTAGATCGACGGGTGTCTGAAAGCCATCGTCGCAAAGCGCTGGAAACTGCACAACTGCGGGATCAATCGACTTATCAACTGGCGTTGGTTTATCGCGCCCAAAATAAGCCGGAGAAAGCGATTCCACTGTTAATTGAGATTATTCGCAGCCAAAATCCTTCTCGAGATTTGGGGCAAAAGTCGTATCAACAATTGGTTGAATTAGGATTTTCCGATATTCCCTATCCCAGAACACCTGGTGCAAAAAAAACTACTTCCCCAGATACATCATCTGATGCCCCCCCTGAGTCGCCTGATGCCTCTTCTGAGTCGAAGTAGTTTCATTGCTATTGCCCTTCCGAGTGCGAAAGACACAACTGTACTTTAGTTTAAAGTTAGACTAATTGAGTTCTCTGCATCCTAATTCATTCCAATGATTAATCCAGACGACTTGGCCACGTTAATCCAATCCGGTTTGCCAGGGGCTGAAGTTTTTGTCCAGGATTTAACTGGAGGCGGTGATCACTACCAAGCAACGGTTATTTCCTCTGAGTTTGAAGGGAAAAATTTAGTTCAACAGCACCAATTGGTCTATCAGACGGTCAACCAAGTTATGGCTAGTGAGCAACTACACGCTTTAGCCCTAAAAACTTTTACGCCAGAAAAATGGCAGTCTCAGCAAGCTAGTTAAGTGAACTCCCCTGAGACGGGTTGTTTACCCCTTGTAATTACATTATGACGATCCATTTCCATTAATTTTTAGGAACTCAAGTATTATGACTCCTGCACTGAAAGAACGTATTGATAATTTGGTTCGAACCAACAAAATACTGGTTTTTATGAAAGGCTCAAAACTGATGCCTCAATGTGGATTTTCCAACAATGCGGTTCAAATCCTTAATAGCCTTGGTGTCCCCTACGAAACAGTGGACGTTCTTGAAGATTACGATATTCGTCAAGGTATCAAGGAATACTCAAACTGGCCAACTATCCCCCAAGTCTATATCAATGGAGAATTTGTGGGGGGGTCCGATGTGCTTATGGAGTTATATCAGCAAGGGGAGCTACAGCAGTTAGTAGAGGTCGCCCTTGCATCTTAGAGTTCTAGAATAGAAGCTGGCCGACAGTCCTACCCACTTGCAGAGGGGAAATCATCTAGGTAATCGCTGACATCCGCATCAGGAAGAACCAGCGTGGCGCGCTCACTGGCAGCCGGACGATTGGGTTGATTTGAGGGGACGGGGATGTTCTGGGGTTGCTCCTCTACATTGGCAGCAGTTCCAGCTTGACTCATTAATGTTTTTAACAATTTTCTGCTTAACTCTAAGTAGGAAGATGATTGATCTTGGGTGGACGTACGCTCAGGTAGGATCACCTTCTGCATTAGATATTCGATGGTTTCTTCTTTCACCCAGCCTCTTCTCACCAAAACTTCTCCCAGCCGCATACCTGTAATTTGCTGGTCAGCGAGTGCTACTTCAATTTGAGCAGAGGTTAACAACCCAGCTTCCATCAGGTAGTTCCCTAGTTTCTTGCTGTCGGCGAAGTTTTTCTGTTTGGCATGGTTGTCAACACCAGTCTCAGGAATAAACTGGCTTAAGTTGTCCTCCCACCCACATTCTGGGCAATCCCAATAAACCGGAGGAGGATCTTGCTGAATATAGGGGCTATTGCATTGAGGACACTTTCCGGTAAAGAAGGGGTGATCCTGCAAAACTTTCAGATCGTCCAGGCTACTCATATGCAAGAGCACTTCAGCCACAGAAGAGCGCTGAGAGGAATGAACAGGTGAAGACTGATTCGGAGCCGGACGAGATTTTTGTACTGTTTGAGATGGAGTTGTTGCAGAATCTAAGCTGAATTCATGAATCAGGCTAGCTGTTTTTTTCCCAGGGTGAGGATTATATACTTTAACGAAGATAAACCCTGCTGGACGGAGCATCATTAATTGCTCGCGTAGCATTTGAATCAAGGTTGACTGTTGAGCTTTTTGTGGAGTGTGCAACAGGATCTGTAAACAGTTGTCCTTATGCTTTACCTTAATATGAGCTCCCTTGGGCATCAGGTGGCGATTGAGGACAACTGCAATTGCTTGTTGATTCCCTTGCTGAGCCAGTTTCAAAATCTTTGTTTGATCAACGTCCACCACAAATATTTATCCCAGATTTTGCTGTTAGCACCTTTCCTTATCCTACCCATTACGGGGTGTGAAATATCGCAGTTCTTGAAATATCATCATTATGATGGGTCAAATAGATTGTAGACATCTCTTAAGTTTGTTTTTTACTTGAGGGTTCATTATTCAATCGTAAGCATCTGTTAGGCTAGCAAACAACCATAAAAATACCTTCCAGGAAAGATAACTTACTGGAACGACCAGTTTGTAAAACTAAACCAGGCTATTACCCATTTTGACGCAGAAAGACTAAAGTTTGATCGACTGAGCACCCATGATGGTCTTCTCTGCTGGCGCCCCCCTGCTTTAGCTGGGATAATATTTGTAGTTTTTCTTTCTTTCCTAATTGTGACTAACCTGCGTACTGTTTCTGATACTAAGCGAGCTTTTTACTCCATCCATACTCGCCCTGTGAACTCTGTTTACCGAAGAGTCGTAGAAGAGCTGATGGTAGAGATGCATCTACTGCGGGTTAATGAAGATTTTCGCTACGATCCCATTTTTGCCCTTGGTGTGACGACCTCTTTCGACCGATTTATGGAGGGGTATCAACCTGTAAATGACAAAGAAGCCATTTTTAGTGCCCTGTGTAAGGCTCAAGAGGCCGACCCCATCCAAATCCGCAAAGACGGCCAGCGCTTGCAGGAATTGGCCCAGTCAAAATCTGCTCAGGAGATGCTGGAATGGATTACTCAAGCCGCCAATTCTGGAGGAGATGAACTGCAGTGGCAGTTACGCAACATTGCTCAAAATCCTAAATTCAAATACAGTCGTTTGTTTGCAATTGGCTTGTTTACCCTTCTAGAGCTGAGTGAAGGAAACATCACTCAAGATGAGGAGTCTCTGGCCAAGTTTCTGCCCAATATCTGTACCGTTCTCAATATCTCAGAAAGTAAACTGCAGAAAGATCTAGAAATCTATCGAGGGAATTTAGACAAAATTGCCCAAGTTCGCCAGGCAATGGATGATATTTTGGAAGCTCAGCGTAAACGCAGGTCAGCTGATGAAGTCCAGAATGGGGACTCGACTGGTGTAAGTGAATCTAATCCCCCCGATTCTGAGTCTGCTTCTGAGATCTCTAGTTAGCCTATTGTTTGGATTGGATAGTGGTATGACTCATTCTGTTTGTCTCTTGCCAGCCCATAGTTATGAAACGACTCGTTTGAGGACATCCCTCGACGCGTTACTGGCTCCGCTGGGGGGGATAGCGGCATTTGTTAAGCCAGGGGATCGGGTTTTACTCAAACCAAATTTATTAACTGGCGGACGCCCAGAGCGGGACTGTACCACTCGGCCAGCGTTGGTGGCAGAAGTTGCCAAAATGGTTATTTCAGCAGGAGGACATCCTTTTATTGGGGATAGTCCTGCCTTTGGCAGTGCGCGGGGAGTCGCCAAGGCCAACGGTTATGAGCCCCTGCTGCAAACCCTGGATCTACCCGTGGTTGAATTACATGGCAGCCGTTACCCCACAGACAGCCCATCCTTTGACCATCTGCGGCTGTCCAAAGAGGCAATGGAAGCCGATGTGGTGATCAATCTGCCAAAAGTGAAGTCCCACGTGCAGTTGACCATGACATTAGGGGTAAAAAATTTATTTGGCTGTGTCCCAGGAAAGATGAAAGCTTGGTGGCATATGGAAGCCGGTAAGGATGTCGATCGATTTGGCGAAATGCTCGTGGAAACCGCACGAGCCCTTGCTCCTAATCTGACGATTTTGGATGGCATTATTGCCCATGAGGGGAATGGTCCTAGTAACGGTGACCCCAGACCCTTGGGGATATTGGCAGCAGCTAGCAATGTTTTCGCTTTGGACAGAGCGATTTTAGAGGTGTTGCAAGTGGACGCTGAGCGGGTGCCGACAATGGCTGCGGCACTTCGTCTCGGATATTGTCCAGCTTGGGACGATATTCAATTTCCCCTCCATCATCCTCACAAGATGCGGGTAGACGACTGGCGCTTACCCGATCAGCTGATGCCCATTGACTTTGGTGCGCCTCGGGTTCTGCGGTCCACTTTTAAGCATCTCTACATCCGCTGGATCAAGGAGCCAATGGCAGCCTATGCTCAGCGATAGGTGACGACAACGTTTTTCTTTTGAGGCAGGCTGATTGGCTAGAGACGGTGACCTATCACCGCGCGATTGGTGTGATTCGGGCTCCTGAGTTAACCCTGGGATTTCATATGGCCCAGGCTGTTGCCCAGGCCGGAATGGCTCTGATTGAAATTGCCTGGAATAGTGAGCAAGCGGCCACTTTAGTCGCTCAGCTGAGAGAAGCGTTACCACACTGTAAGATTGGCGTAGGCACTGTGGTTACAGTTGATCAGTTGCATGCGGCCCTGGCAGCTGGTGCACAATTTTGTTTTTGTCCCCATGTCAATCTAGATATTATCCATACTGCCGTCGCAAGAAAGATGGCAATTATACCTGGGGCATTATCTCCAACGGAGATTGTGTCGGCTTGGCAGGCAGGCGCAAGTAGTGTCAAAATCTTTCCGGTGGAAATGATGGGGGGCAGCCAGTATATTCAAAGCTTACAAGGTCCTCTGGGTCATATTCCTCTAATTCCGACTGGAGGAGTATCCTTAGAAAATGCTGCAGATTTGATCGCTGCGGGAGCCACTGGAGTCGGACTGTCGAGTTATTTATTCCCCAAGCAGGCCCTGCAGTTGAGGGATTGGTTTGCGGTTTCGCGCAGAACAGAACAACTGTTAGAACGGCTAAACGCCTATCGCTATGGCTAGAGAGAGAAGAGCCCTCTTAGCCCGATATTATTTTCTCGTGCAGCCCTCTCATATCGAAGGTTGGTTACAATGGCGAGGAGCGGTACTGTAGGTATGAAGCCTGATCTGTCGTGTTGACACTGGAGAGCTAAGACATGATTGCCAAAGCAGAGTTACTCGCTGCGATCGCAGGTACCAATCGCGGCGTGATTACGTCGGAAGCGAATCGCAGTCAAGTTCTCGATCAGGTCGTTCAGCTTGAGGTCCAAAATCCAACACCACAACCCCTCAATCACCGGGAACGCTTAAGCGGTGTCTGGCGGCTGATTTACACCACTAGTCAGGACTTACTGGGATTAGCAAGGCTTCCCATGGTGCCCGCAGGGCCAATTTATCAATGTATTCGGGGGCAAGAACTGAAACTCTATAATGTCTTAGAACTGCAAGGTCTCCCTTTTTTAGAAGCAGTTGTTTGTGTTGCCGCTCGTCTTTCGCCTATGTCCGAGCGCCGAGTTCAAGTCCACTTTGAGCGTTCTATTTTTGGTCTCAAGGGGTTGATGAATTATCCATCTCTGGATACGCTCATCTCCCGATTGGAAACCCAAAGTCCCGTGGCAGCCCTGAACGTTCCCCTGAACACAGAGCGATCAGCAGGTTGGCTAGAGACCACTTATTTGGATGAAGACTTACGCATTGGCCGAGGCAATAATGATAGCCTCTTTGTGCTAACGAAAGTCACTATCTGAGGTCGGTATCTCCGCTATCACGGTCGCCAAACTCGCCTATGGCATTTGCAACAGCCAGCAGCAGGAGTGGAATTGCGCTGCTCTAATGCAGTTTTTGTTGCCGCTAGAAGTTATCGAATTTGATTAATCAGTTGCCTCCCTCAACAAGGGCAAGCGTATGCTTACAACGGAAGGATTGAATCGTCCATTATTTTGCTACGTTTAGCGTAATACAAAAGTCAATTCTGTAGGGATGAAGTATGGTCTTAAAGTGATTGCTTGATTGGCCCTAAAGTTGCATCGGTATAGAGCTGTCCCATGCCTCATTGGCTTATCGTTGAGTGAGTCCCTTGCCCAGTCAGTTGTTTAAATTCACTGAGCCAAGATTGGATCATTAATTTCAACTTTGCTCTTTCTTCGTCAGTAAGACCTTGGGGGTCGAAGCGGTACCGATAATGCAGATCAATAATGAGGTGTAACTCGCTCATATAGGAATCGGGCAATTCCTGCTCTAGCCGCCCCAACCATTTGCGGACGGTTTCTGAAGGACGGCGTGCAAGGCCCCAATCGTTTAAGCGTTTCTCAATTTGGTAAAACTCCGAATCAAGTCCATCCGCAGTCGGTTGACTGATGCGCTCTGAGCCCTGGCTTCTACGCCTTTTTGAACGCGGGGAAAGCCTTTTGCGGATCATCCGCCAGATTAAATAAATCGATCCAATAACGATTACCAGTCCTAAACCAATCATTGAACCCGCCCAAACCAAGGTCTCCGAATTTTTAGAGAGCAGGACCATCAACGCAGACCAAACTTCCGATAGTTTTTCGAAGAAAGACTTAGAGGATGGCCTGTTATTTTCCTCAGTTGAGGAGCCAGCTTCAGATGAAGTACCGTTCTGGGTTGAGTTGCCATCAGTCGAGTTTCCATCTCGTGATACCGAACCCTCCTGGGCTCGGGTGTCATTCCCTTGAGCGTTGTTATTCTGGGCTGTTTCGCTTGCAGAGTTTCGATCTGGGGTAATTCCACCGCCTGGCGTGGTTTCGACTTTGACCCAAGTATTATCTACATAGGCTAAGACCCAAGCATGGGCATCTTTTAAGCGGACAATGTATTGTTGTTCAGTGGGGCTGTATTCATGGGCGGTATAGCCGACCGCGTAACGGGTGGGGACACCTGCTGCCCTCAGTAATAGCGAGGTGGCCGATGCATAATATTCGCAGTGGCCGGACCGATGGTCTAACAAGAAAGCTGCGATCGGCGTTTTGTTGTTCTTGGGGGTTGGCAGATCGAGGGAATATTTAAATCCTTGTGCTTTATAAAAGGCTGAAATGGCTTCTACCTTTTCTGCGTCAGATTTACCTTTGAGATCCAAGGACTTGATAATCTTTTTGAGGGTAGACTTCTCAACAGTAGGAACGGCTTTATCAAAAGCCGAGGGTGGACTATCTGAAGCTTGTTGAGGGTCATACTGCACCGTGTAGGCGAGGGACCCCGGGTTTCCCTGGATGGCAACTGTACCATACTGATTTTCTTTCAGGGCTTTGACCTTAAGCTGGTTGACTTCAGAAGTGCCTAAGGGCAGCTTGAGAATTCCCTCTTTTCGGGATAAGTCAGATGAAATGCGGACGGAAGTTGTCCGGCCTGTTTTGGCACCGAAGCGCCAGCTCTGGCGATTGGACCAAGGACGTTTGGCCAAAAATTTAGATTTGGCAGCTTTCCAGGTGCCAAAATTGTATTGGTTATAGGTGGCTTCTCGAATATAGAGCGGGAATTGGGGTTTGGGGTTATTAGCCTTTTGATTGGGGGCAACCCGAAACAGAATGGCGTTCGAGCGTTGCAAAGAGCCAATATTACCGATTTGAGTCTGGGCCTTTTCAGGATCAACAATGCCGCCCGATCTCTGCACAAGACCGGGGATGGATTGTCCATTATTTCGACCCGGTTTAGTTGGCTGGCTAGGAGGGTTTATCTGCCCTGGATTCCTGCGGCCTTGCCCGCTGTTTGAAGGTGGCGCTGAACGATTAGAAGGTTGAGACGTTCCAGAGTTTTGCGCAGGACTCGGACCGGGGATATTTGGAATACTATCGGGAATATCGGGAGTACTATCGGGGATATCTGGTGTACCTGTGTTCTCGTTGGGCTGAATTACATTGGAATCAGGCTCTTGTTCGGGTGATGCGGAAGGCAGATCTTCTGCAGTCTCTTCCTGAGTTGAACTATCGGCGGTTGATAGGTTGCGACTATCATTGTTAGCGTTATTTGGCGTTTCGGGCGCTGAAGTGCTTGAGGATGGCGAGTTCCCGTTCGAACTGCTGGGTAAGTCAGGCGTATTAGATGCTTGATTCCCATTGTCAGTTCTAGTGCTAACGATTGTGTCAGTCTCTGTTTTAAGCTCTATATCTTCAACGATCCGATCCAGATCCTCCCGGTAACCTCGTCCTGGATCATTGGGCCAAATTCGAGCCATTTTCTGAAAAAACTCACCAAAAACGGCGGGGCCAGGCAGCCGAACATTAGTCTGTAGCCAATAGAACTGATGGGTTCCAATTAGACTCAGCACCAATGCCAGGACAATCAGACCGTAAAAAGTGGACTGAGAAAAACGCAGAGCCAGTTTGCGATTAACAGGCCAACGGACTGTTCCCAGGAAAAGGGCGATCAGTAGGGCAGTGATAGCCAGAAAGACGAATAGGTTACCTCCTGTGGTGCTGGCGGCAACCAAACAAATGCCAAAGTAGGGGTAATACCAATTAACGGTTTTCCAAGACTGGGCCATATTACCCAGATACTGGCGATAGACCGAGACGAAATTCCGACAGTAGGTCTGAGCCAGGACGAAGGGGAATAAGCCAACAGGCAAACACTTGATCAGGTGATATCTAGCGGCGTAGGGGATGGCTTCGGGAGACACAGGGGGCAAAAAGAAGACCGCCAACAACCACAGGAAAAGGGCGGCAACCTGAAGTTGCTTGAGATTAGTGAGGGTGAGGGACCAGCGCTGTTTGACCATTTCCCTCGCTTCCAAAGCGAGGGAAATGGGAATCGCGATCATCCATACCCCGGTTTGATAGCCCCAAAAGCAGATGGATAAGCTACATAGAGTGGGAGTGGATTGCTTCATAGGGTCAATAACTGCTGTTGAAGAGTGGGAATCGCACCTGACTGCAAATGAAGCTGTGGTCCGAAATAGTCCTGAACCCGTGGATCCATATTTGAGCTGAGTTCAGACAAACAGATGGCTTTGATGGGAATACCATACTGGTCCAGCATTTTCAGAAATGCGTAGCGTTGATCATCATATCCCTGCAAAATGCAGAAGCAACCACTGAGTCGGGATAAGCGAGTTTGGATGATGGGGGTTAGGCAATCCAGTTCTCGATGAGGGTTAGGGTTGAGGGTGGCGACGGTTTCAATAATTTGTGCCCGTTGGCGCAATCCCTTGCCCACCGTAGCCAATCGGGGATCTGGCGCAGCATAAATCACATCCAGCAGAGAGGCTTCAGGTTGCTCTTGCATCAGAAAAGAAATGGCAACGGCAATTACTTTTTCAAAGGTGGCGCTATAAAGATCTGGCTGAAAGGTATCCAGAATTAAGGCATGGTGGATAGCGGTCTCGTCCTGTTGTTCTTTGACGATGGGCCGACCAACTTTGGCCCAGCTTTTCCAGTGAACCTTATTGGTTGGGTCTCCAGCTCGATAGTCTCGTAGGGAGCGGAATTCTAGGGCTTCTCCAGCAGTAGTGGTGCGTAAGGTTTCACTGGCCTGGTAGCGACTGGCTAGGGATAGATTAAGCGGAGGAAGCTGATAGCGCTGGGGCAAAATACAAATCGATTGGCCGATATCGTAGGTGTGGCGTTTATAAATTAGGCCCAAGGGATCAGGACAAGCGAGGGTTATGGTTTGGAGATGCAAGCTACCCCGCCGCAAGGGAAGAATTTCCACCATAGCTTTGGTTTTACCTTTGGTGGAGAGGGTCGGTAGGTCTTGGAGGTGGGCGGTGGCCCACTGCTGATTGGCTAGGTAGCGTCGCCAATGGGGTCGCCATTGGTTGCCAACGGGATAGCGGCGCTTAATCTGAATAAACTCCCGGAAGCTAGGGAAGGGGGTGGCAAAGGTCTCCACTAGCTTTAATCCTTTCTGAGGCTGGGGAGAGAGATTCTGAATCACCACCTGGTAGGGCAGCGGTTCGCCAACGGTGCCAAAGCGGGGCAGCAGGCGGGTGGCCTTAAACCGAAACTGAATCAACCGGCTGCCAATGGTCCCTATGATCAGCAGAGCCAAGGCAAAGAAGAACAGAACGTGGCACATGCTGCGGGTGGAGCCGAGACTGACAAGCGCACTGCCAATACCGCCCGCTAGTACCCCTAAACCCGCAGGGGTAAACTGCCGCACCAGCCATTTGCGGGTGACATACATCAATCGGAGACAGCGATAAGTAAAGCGATCCATAACTTAGGCAGGCACCGGAATACTGGTAAGAATACGGTCAATACAGTCCTGAGAGGTTTGCTCAGCAAAGCAGGCTTGAGGGGACATCACTAGCCGATGGGCCAAGACATCCCTGGCAATTTCCTGAATATGGTCTGGGGTAACATACTCATAGCCATCGAATAGGGCTAAGGCTTGGGCCACTTTCATTAAGGTGAGGGATCCGCGAGGGCTGGCCCCTAGTTGGACCTCTGGCAACTGTCGAGTGGCGGCGACGATATCGACGATATAGCGCTTGAGTTCTCGACTCACCCGCACCTGCTTCACCGCCTGCTTCAGGGTAAAAATCTCCTCTAGGGAAATGCAGGGCTGCACTCGCTGGATGGGATGCTCTTCCAGTTGCTGGGTGAGGATTTTAATCTCATCGGCTGGAGACACAAATCCTAAGCTGAACTGCAAAGCAAACCGATCCATTTGGGCCTCGGGTAAGGGGTAGGTGCCTTGAAAGTCCACCGGGTTTTGAGTGGCAATCACAAAAAAGGGATCGCGAAGCTGTCGTTGTTGCCCATCAGTCGTAACTTGGGACTCAGCCATTGCTTCCAAGAGAGCTGATTGGGTGCGGGGAGAGGCCCGGTTAATCTCATCCGCTAGAATCAGGTTGGCAAAAATTGGGCCTTCATGAAACTGGAAGGTCTGATCCTGGGGATTGAGAATCGAAACCCCTAAAATATCGGAGGGCAATAAGTCAGGGGTAAACTGAATCCGTTTAAAGGCGATATCGACGGAATAGGCCAGGGTTTTAGCAAGAGTAGTTTTGCCCGTGCCGGGATAGTCTTCCAGCAATACATGGCCGCCACTAAAAAAGGCCGCCAGTAACTTGCGAATGGCCGCATCCTGCCCCTTAATCACCTGCTGGATATTGCCCGCTAAGTGACGATAAATGGTTTGCCCCTCGGAGCAATTAGTTTGAGTTGCTAATACCACCATGAGTTATGCCGGAACGGGAAGCCGCCTCATGATGTCCATCACCACTTGTTCTGCCGTTTTACCGGCAAATTTTGCTTGCGAATCCATGACTAGGCGGTGAGCCAAGACGGAAACAGCAGCCTCTTGAATATGCTTGGGGCGAAGGGCAGGTGTGCCATCAAACAGGGCCAAGGCTTGGGCAATTTTCATTAAGGCAATCGACCCGCGGGGACTGGCTCCCAGCTGGACTTCCTCTGCTTGCCGGGTGGCATTGACGATATTAACGACGTATTGCTTAAGGTCTTCGCTAACGGTAATCTGCTTGACCGCTTGCTTGAGGGTAAATACATCTTCTAGAGACAAACAGGGCTGCAATTGGTCAATCGGGTGGGCCTGCATCTGGTTGGATAGAATTTCCACCTCTTCTTCAGCGGAGATATACCCTAACCCAAACTGGATGGAGAAACGGTCCATCTGGGCTTCGGGTAAGGGGTAGGTGCCTTGAGAATCAATGGGGTTTTGGGTGGCAATTACAAAGAAGGGTTCGTGCAGTTTCATTTGCTGACCATCAATGCTGACCTGAGACTCAGCCATTGCTTCTAGGAGGGCCGACTGGGTGCGGGGAGAAGCTCGGTTAATTTCATCGGCCAGAATCAGATTGGCAAAAATCGGTCCCTGGTGAAATTCAAAGGTTTGATCTTTGGGATTGAGAATCGATACGCCCAAAATATCTGAGGGCAGTAGATCTGGGGTAAATTGAATGCGCTTAAATTCAATATCAACGGATAGAGCGAGGGCTTTGGCGAGGGTGGTCTTACCTGTACCGGGATAGTCCTCTAGCAGCACATGGCCGCCACTAAAAAAGGCTGCCAATAATTTGCGAATGGCAGGCTTCTGTCCTTTAACTACGGTTTGGATATTTTTGGCTAAGCGGTGATAGATCTCTTGACCGGAAACCCCGGACATCGGCAAGGACGACACTGTCATGAATGCTTTTTTACTTAGGATACCCGACTCTTATGAGGTGTCTTGCAGATTTCTTAGTCTTAAGGTTTGATGAACAATACCTAACCCTAGTGCAACATCAAACTAATTAGCTAGAGTAAACAATTTCTTAATTAAGATTTTAATAAAAATCGTTCTTTCTAAAATTTAAGATTTTATACTGCACTAGCTTCCTGATTACTTTTAGTCGATACTGTTGCTTTAGCAATAAAAAGATTTTATTTTTACATCACCATGGATATTGCAAAGCTAATACTTGAGTTCATAAAAGAGATAGCATGGCCATCTGTAGCAGTGCTTGCAATCTACTTTTTTTAAGAGTGAGGTTAAACTTTTACTAACTCGCCTTGCGAGCGTCAAGATAGGTGATAACTCAGTAGAATTTTTTCAGAACGAACTTGGCAAGGCACAAGAGCTGTCTGCTGATGTTCGGACTAATCCAGATATTCAAGAATCACATCGAGAGCGTATTGAAGCTGCACCAAAAATTCCACTTACTGATGCCAATTCACAAATGCTCAAACACGACCTTAGACCTTCACCAAGTGGACTTGAGCTGTCATATTATAGGGAACTCGCAAATCAAGACCCTGCACTTGCACTTACTGGGCTCAGAATTGAACTTGAAATTATTGGTCAAAATTTAGCTAAGGGGTTCAATATAGAGGTTCCAAAAAATGCATCAGTGGCTAGAGTATTTCATGCTTTAGCCAACGGATACGCTATTACCAATAAACAATATAACTTGGTTCAATCAATTACTCGTCTTGCCAATAGCGCAGTTCATGGAGCACCAATCAGTCGCGATGATGCAAATGCAGTTATTGACACTGCAGATGTACTCCGGGATTCATACTTATCATGGTTGAGCTGGGGGTTTAACGAGAATGAACCCCTTTGATTTTTTATCGCTAACAAAATTAAAAATGAATTCAAAATTTGCTATAAAAAGCATGTTTAATATGCAGTTAGATTCCCTTTTCAGTCTTCTGATTTTTGCTAAGTCAAGAAGTAGGAGCAAGTCAACTAAATTACATACATAAATATGAATTATACACTTATTAATACCACTCTGTTTTAGTGCTAAAAATAAATAAACAAGCTATTTATCTAGAATTACTCTCAAGTTAACCTTGAATTATAAAGAGTATAAATAACACATTCCCCCTTTAAGGATTAAGAATTTAATTGCTTGTTAGAAATCCCCAAAATGAATTTCATAGATTAGATCTCTTGCATAATTTAGTTGTCGATATGGTAGAGGACTAAAAATTCAAGTCAGATCGCAGCATAAATTGTGTGAGTAACACATCATCAAACAAATTATGCTAGAGGTCTATTTACTTCGCTTCTAAAAATATCAAATATAGCCATGTCTTTATCCCCCGAACAAAACCAGGAAATTGCGGCCCAAGTTGATTTTGAACCAGAGGTCTTTTCTATTATCGATTCAGAATCTCCTACATTCTTGAGAAAACTGGAGCTAATTCAATATTGGTATGAAAGGGAAGCAGCTCAACTGGAGCAAGACTTTCCCGCTACCGTACAAATCCAACGAAACGTTGAGCTAGAGGGAACGGGTAACAGCCGCTTTATTAAATTGCAGCTTGATGGCATTTTCTTTGAAGTGGATACCCCGGATGCTATTGCAGTAGTCTTCAGACTGAGATCCAAGCTCCCAAAAGGCTATATGCCAATTACGCTAGATTTTCAGCGACGAGAAGAACTTCTCAAAGAAGACTTTGAAGAAGCATTGGGCAACTCAGCCGAACGATCCTTGATTGGGGTGGTTAAACTAGACGACCATTTCCAAATCGTCCAATTTTTCGGTACTGCTGCCGGGAACTACGAACTGAGTAACGCCGATATTATCGATAAGCTACGCGCCTGGGAAAAGCTCTGCGACTTTGAAATCATGGGTGGTGGAGGAGACACATTAGAATTGGCCTTCAAAACCCTGCCCGAGAACCGATTAGCCTTTGCAGAAGACGTTTATGACTTTTGTCCTGATCTGATGGATCAGGGATATGTGGGACCACCATTAGGAGAAGGGGCCACGATGGAAGATTATGCAGAAGCAATGGACGAGCAAACCGTAGAAGATTTGGTTGATTATTTAGAGCGGAATATGGCTGTGGGGTTCTGGTGGGATTAGGTTGGGGGTGAGACTTTGCTTGGTATTGCGGATGCGATCGCACTACTTCTCAAGGGTCTGTTTAGCAGCGGTTCTAGGCTCAGAAAGATTCGATGGAGACCCCTTTCAAAACAAGCTGAGCTGAGTCGAAGGGGGTGTAAGTTGATCCCACGGTAACGGTGGAATCGTGATCTGTTCCTGTAAAAGCTGTTGAAACAACTGAGCCGTTCTGGGCGACTGTTCTTCCAACGGGCAATGGACAACGAAATAAGCATCAATCCCTTGTTGTAACCAAGTTTGCAGAATAGTCACCCAATTTCCCAGAAACATGTCATTCAATTCCCTTTGGGGATGACTAATATAACGAACCACCGTGAAGGGAGCTGTGGTAGCGGGCTGCAGTGGCAGCTTTGGTTTACGGCGTTGAGAATGCACTTGTGGATCGTCCGGCCCTTGATAAATAGGACGCGAGTCCAACAATACTCTGCCAATTTGGAGTGACAACAACAAATCATTTAGCTGGTTAGCATAGGGTGGTTGAAACCATTGCGGATGTCGAACTTCCACAGCTAACGGCACTTCAGGCGAATTAATCTTAGTCAGGAACGTTGCTAAGTCTGGGAACTGTTGAGGGCCATAACTAGGAGGCAGCTGGACAAAAAGCGGCCCCAGTCGAGGTCCTAAGCCCTGCATCAACTGGATAAAATCGACGGCTTCATCCATATGGGGGTGTAGCAGGCCGGCATGGGAGACCGTGCGGGGAAACTTGGGGCAGAATTGAAAGGATTCTGGGGTTTGCTCAGCCCAGCGACGGACCGTTTCAGGAGACGGCGTGGAATAGAACGTAGCGTTGACCTCGACGGTTGTTAACCGTTCAGCATAAAGCTGCAGCAACTGGCTGGCAGAACTGCCCTGAGGATAAAAATCCCCCAGCCAGCCCTTATAGGCCCAAATTGCACAGCCCAGATAAAAATTGCCACTGGGCTTGGGTGAGGTCGCAGTCATGGTTTCCCCCTACAATTGGAGTGTTTGCTTCCCTGAGACTCGTTTCTCAAGAGGGAAATCTCCTTACTATCTCAACACAGATCAGATGAGTATCGTCACGCTGCAAGGCATTCGCAAGGATTTTGGCATTAAGGAAATTCTGCGAGATGCCAGCTTTAGTATTGAGCCCGATGACAAAATAGGTCTGATTGGGGTGAATGGGTCAGGCAAATCCACAGTCTTGAAAATGATTGCCGGAATGGAATCGATTGATGGGGGCAAACGCCAGGTCAACTCAGGAGCGACTATTGTTTATTTACCCCAGCAGCCGGATCTAGACGACGAATTAACCGTGCTTGATCAGGTGTTTAACGACAGTAGCGAGCAGATGCAGTTGGTCCGCACCTATGAGGACTTGTCCCATCAAATGTCTCAGGTGGAGGGAGCTGAACTCGAAAATCTGATGGCAAAGCTGGCAGGGATATCTGCCCAGATGGAGACGACGGGGGCATGGGAACTGGAAACCAATGCCAAAATAATTTTAAGCAAGTTGGGAATTACGGACTTTGAGGCGAAGGTCGGGGATTTGTCAGGTGGCTATCGCAAGCGAATTGCTTTGGCGACGGCCCTGCTCTCAGAACCTGACTTGCTGTTGATGGATGAGCCTACCAACCATCTAGATGCAGAATCGGTGGAATGGTTACAGAGTTACCTAAAGCGCTATCGAGGGGCATTGCTGCTGATTACCCACGATCGCTACTTTTTGGATCAAGTCACCAATCGGATTCTGGAAATTGATCGCGGGGATTTGTATACCTACTCTGGCAACTATTCCTATTACTTGGAGAAGAAAGCGTTGGCTGAGACGGCAACCGCCAAAAGTCAGCGCAAACATCAAGGGGTTTTGCGACGAGAACTGGAATGGCTGAAAAGAGGACCAAAAGCCCGCAGCACCAAACAGCAGGCTCGCATTGACCGGATTCATGCCATGCAAGACCAAACCTTCAAGGAGGCCCAGGGCAAAGTCGATATTGACACACCGGGGCGTCGGATCGGCAAAAAAGTAATTGAACTGTCCCAGATTTCTAAAAGGTATGGCGATCGCATCCTGATCCAGGACTTTTCCTACGAATTTAGTCCTGAGGACCGCATTGGCATCATTGGCGGTAACGGGACAGGGAAATCCACCTTGATGAACATCGTTACCGGACGGGTTGAACCGGATGCAGGGCAGGTTGAGATTGGTACCACCATCCATATTGGCTACTTTGATCAGCATTCTGACGATCTAGTCGCTGCAGCCAATCAGGATCAACGCGTCATTGATTACATCAAAGAGGTGGGGGAGTTTGTCAAAACGGCGGATGGTAGCCAGATTTCGGCCTCGCAGATGTTGGAGCGATTTTTGTTTCCCGGCAACCAGCAGTATGCCCCTATTCACAAGCTATCTGGGGGAGAAAAACGGCGGCTGTTTTTACTCCGGGTGTTGATGAGTGCGCCCAATGTGTTGATTTTAGATGAACCGACCAATGATTTAGATGTCCAGACTCTAGCGGTTTTGGAAGAGTATTTAGAAGACTTTAATGGCTGTGTCATCGTCGTTTCGCACGATCGCTATTTTTTGGATCGAACGGTGGACTACATCTTTGCCTTAGAGAATGCCCAAGTTCGTCGTTATCCAGGGAACTATTCAATTTATTTGGATATCAAGCAGGCTGAAGCTGAAGACGAGCCCAGCCAACCCAAGGAAAAAACAAAACCCGTTGAATCTGTCCCTGAAAAGAATAAAGGAAAACCCCAATCCTCCTCACGATCTCGTCGTCTGTCCAATTATGAGCGGCGGGAATTTGCCAGCTTAGAAGATAAGATTCCTGAATTGGAAGCGAAGAAAGCCAAGTTAGAGCAAACCCTGTATGGCTCTCCCCCCAGTGATTTTTCCGAGGTACAGCAATTGTCTGAGGAACTCGCCACCCTGGAAGCGGAAATTGAGACGGCCACAGAGCGATGGATGGAGTTAGCCGAACTAGAATTCTGAGAGTCTGGCATTTTATTTATTCATCGATAAATTTTGTCCTTTAGCTTGATGGGGCTCTATGCTTGAAGAATGCGAAATCCCCATGATCTGAGTAAGATAAGAAGCGGCCTTCTCGCAATATCAAGTATTCTCATCAGTAAAGAACAATGGAAAATCCTTCTCTCCGTGAACAACCCCGTGAACAGAAAGCTCCAATCATGGAATCCCGGCAAGACGCTTCTATCCTCGGATGGCTAGAAGGTTCAGGTCGGCTGATGGATCGGGATAATCAGGAGAAATCCGCTGCTGCAAGGGAAGAAGAAGACAGCGAAGAAATCAATGCACTAATGGGCGGAGACGATTTTGATGAAGAGGATGAGGACTAGATAGGGAAAGATGGTCGTAGTAAATAAAGCCTCGGCGTCAACCCGATCTGGGGCTGGCCGCAACCTTTATTGGCTATTGCTGGCCTGTTTAAGTGGGGTGGCGTTGGCAACTGATATTCATTCAGGTCGAATCAACACGCCCAGTCTGTCTATTCTGGCACCGCTGTGGGTGAGTACCCTAATGGTGATCCTGTTGGGCATTTGGGCAGTTCCAATGTTGCGATCGCTCAAAGCATCTCAAATCATCCAAGAAGATGGTCCTCAAAGCCACTTCAAAAAAGCAGGCACCCCCACCATGGGCGGCATTTTCTTTATGCCAGTTGCTTTGGTCCTGAGCGTGGCTTGGGTGGCTGCGACCCACCTGACCTTGGTCAATGTATTGGCAGCAGCCCTGCTTACCCTCTGCTTGGGGCTGGTGGGTTGGTTTGATGATTGGCAAATCCTGCGGAAGAAGTCGAACAAGGGAATCTCGGCAAAGTTGAGGTTAGGCATTGAGTTTGGCAGTGGCCTGATTTTTGGGGTGTGGCTACTCTTAACCCGCCCTGATATCAGTGCATTGGCTTTACCGTTTGGACTTACCCTCCCCATAGGCGTACTGTTTCTAGCCATCTCTACTTTTGTGGTCGCCGCAGAAAGTAACGCCGTCAACTTAACGGACGGCATGGATGGACTAGCAGCTGGAACGAGTGCGATCGCATTCCTCGGACTAGCCCTGGTGGTCGCCCCCAACTGGCCGGGACTGATGATCTTCTGCGCCTGTTTCTCAGGAAGCTGCTTAGGCTTTTTAGCCCACAATCACAATCCAGCTCAAGTCTTTATGGGCGATACGGGGTCATTGGCATTGGGTGGCGCGCTTGCCGCAGTAGGGTTGATTACCAATACTTTGTGGGCGTTATTGATCCTGAGCGGTCTTTTTCTTGTCGAATCCTTATCAGTAATCGCCCAAGTCACTTACTACAAGGCCACTAAGGGGCCTGACGGTGTGGGCAAGCGCCTCCTGAAGATGTCTCCCATTCACCACCATTTCGAGCAATCTGGCTGGTCGGAAGTTCGTGTCGTATCCACGTTTTATGCCTGCGTTGCCATTCTGGCTGTGGCTGCTTGTGGACTCAACGCCCTCAGTTAATTACCCCATTAAAATTGATCTTTCATTCCCCGTAACCGCGCAAAGCATTGAACCGGGGTATTGCTTTTTGTATAGGTAATTAAATGGGGTTGATCCCAGCGCAGAAAGGGATTGGTTTGTTTCTCCAGGCCAATGTCTGAGGGAATGGTTGGTTGGGATTGACTGCGAGCTTCTTGCACCTGTTTATATCTATTTTTTAGGTATGAATTGTCCGAGTCGACCGTAAGGGCAAACTGCAAATTTTTGAGGGTATACTCATGGGCACACCAGACTCGGGTGCTCTCAGGTAATTTGCGCAGCTTACCCAAGGAGTCCACCATCTGAGCTGGCGTCCCTTCAAATAAACGTCCGCATCCCCCAGCAAATAAGGTATCGCCACAAAACAATTCACCCCAAGCTTCTCCTATACAAGGGGGAAAGTAATAGGCAATATGGGCGCGAGTATGACCAGGGACGAAAAAAACCTTAGCTGTGCGACTGGCAAACGAGACCTGATCGCCCTCCGTCAGAAAATATTGCTGTCCTGGAATTCGCCCCCGATCCCGCTCTCCTCCATAGACCAAGGCGGCTGGAAAAGCTTGGAGGAGTGTCCGATTGCCACCCACATGATCTGAATGATGATGGGTATTAAAGATGGCCACCAACTCAGCGCCTAAATCTTCTAGTTTCCTCAGAACGGGTTGAGGATCTGCTGGATCAACTACGGCAGCAATATTTTGCTCTGGATCGTGGAGGACAAAAATATAGTTATCGGAAAAGGCAGGCAGTCGGTGGATTTGCATGGAGGGTGATCTCAACACATCTATCCCAAGCTTAAGTCGTGATGCCAGCAGTCATAGAATGTTACTCTGATTGAGTTCCAGAAAAAGCCAAAACCATGCTAGCCAAGCGAATTCTACCCTGCTTAGACGTCAAAGCAGGACGCGTCGTTAAAGGGGTGAACTTCGTTAACCTCAAGGATGCTGGAGATCCCGTGGAGTTGGCCCAGATTTATAACGAGGCTGGAGCGGATGAGTTAGTTTTTCTGGATATCACCGCCACCCATGAAGATCGCAACATCATCTTTGATGTGGTGTATCGGACAGCAGAAGCGGTATTTATCCCGCTAACCGTGGGAGGAGGGATCCAATCCTTAGAAACGATTAAAAAATTGTTACGAGCTGGGGCCGATAAAGTCAGCCTCAATTCTTTTGCCGTCCGCAATCCAGGCTTTGTGAATCAGGCTAGCGATCGCTTTGGTCGACAATGTATTGTCATAGCGATTGACGCTCGTCGCCGAGGTGACGGCAATCCAGGCTGGGATGTTTTTATTCGCGGAGGCCGTGATAACACAGGGCTAGATGCGATCTCCTGGGCCAAGGAAATGGAAGAGCGGGGGGCGGGGGAACTCCTGGTCACCAGCATGGATGGTGATGGTACCCAAGCGGGGTACGACTTGGAATTAACCCGCACCATTGCAGAACAAGTGGAGATCCCTGTGATTGCATCCGGTGGGGCTGGCACCAGCGATCATATCCGTGAAGCCTTGACAGAAGGTAAAGCCGAGGCGGCCTTGCTCGCCTCCCTTCTGCACTACGGACAACTTTCAATTGCTGAAATAAAAGCCCATTTGCAAGATCATCAAGTTCCCATTCGCCAGGCTTAATTCTTAAATCAACCTGTAAAATCACAGATTTGTGGTGGATTAGTCTTTAATTTTATTAAAATTAGTAAAGTTATGATTATTCTACTTGTCGGCGCTATAGGACTTGTGATCTGGTCCCTGCAGTTAATGAAGACGGCTCACCATTCCAGTGAAAAGTCTCTCATTTTTGCTGGGGTACTGGTTGCTGTGTCTGCGGTAGGACTCATAGCGGTTTATATGCTGATGGACGGCTGCATGGGGTATTTAATTGGGGAAGAACCCCTCTCTGCTCAATCTTCCTCCATTCCCCTGATGGTAATCTCGTATCTCTCTGCTCCCCTTTAATTCAACATAAGGCTCATCGTACTTTGAGCTTAAGATGAACCGATAATCGTAAAACCTAAGGTGATGAGTCCGGCTGGCGTTGGTTTGCCCCAGTCTTTACGCCAAGTCTAAATCAGACCTCGGCCTGATAGCAGCGTGCGCTAGGGAGTGCTGGTTGACATCACTGAAGTCAGTTTGCCATTTTTGCACAGCTTATAACGATATCCACGCCATTCCACCGTTGTTCCCACCATTCCGTAACACCAAATCGCAAAATTGACGAGATCTCGAATAGGCACCAACCACCATAATCTCTGGGCTACTTGATCGCGAAGATAGTGAATCGCAATGACCCAAGCCATGATCCAACGGGTCGCGAGCATCACCACAAAAACCAACCATCCCCATATAGATCCCTGGGTTACCCATAGAAACAGCAATCCACTCGTGGTGCCATAGGTAAAGAGCAGACCCACATACCCCCAAAATCGTTCGACACGAATGCACCGAGCCCAGCGCGCCTGACGATGAAAGAACTCAGCAAGACTAGCCGTCGTTAGTTGATGTTGGACAATATAAGGGGACAAAATAACCTGGTAACCCACTTGAGTGGGCAAATTCCCTAAATGAAAATCATCGGCTAAGTGATCAGCCAGGGCGGCAAATCCACCAATCTTAGCCAAAGCAGCCTGGCGAATCACAATGGTGGAGCCAAAGGCAAAATGCATTCCTTCCAATTTATGGGCCGCTAAAACATTGGCATGGTTGCGAGTGGCAATACCCAAGGCTTCAAACCCTGCTAACCACCCTTTTGCCCAGGAATTATAAAGACAGGTGACTACCCCCACCTGAGGATTAGCCAAAGGCTGCACAATTTGTTGTAAATAATCGGGTTGAACTAGTATGTCGCAGTCTGCCAGCACAATCACCTCATGCTTGGCCTTCTCAACTGCATTGGCCAGGTTGCTGACTTTGAGGTTGGTACCAATGGTGCGATCGCACACCACCAACTCAATATCCACTTCAGGAAAAGCCTGAATTAGCTGCTCCACAACCGGCAGACTCGGATCCAAGGCTTCGCGGACGCTAAAAATCACTTGATACTGAGAATAATCCTGCTGGCAAAAGGAGGCCAAATTCTCATAGGTATTCACATCCACCCCGCATAGCGGTTTAAGGATGGTCACCGGCGGGTGAAAATCAGGGTCCACGGGATGGTCTTGGCGAAAAAAGTCGATGGTCGCATAGATGGCATAGCAGTAGTACAGGACTGCCGTGCAGCAAAACGGAAAGATTAGCCAAGGAAGATAAGCAGCCATACATCCAACATTGCAACAAGGGCCTACCCCGTTAGGGAAATAATGCCCACACCCCAACCAATGACAATAATGCCAGCTAAACGCCCCGGAGAAATATGCTCCTTCAGGATAAAGTGGGCACCACAGAGATTGATAATGTAGCCTAAGCCCGTGGCAGGACGGACTAAGCTAATATCCGCCCAGCTGAGTAACGAAATAAACATCAGAAATGAAACGGTGTAGCTCGCCACCCCGATCAGTACCCCTGGATTTACAAATACACTCTTTAGCCAGCACAGAATAGAGGTCAGAGACCGAGCTGAAAACTTACCAATTTTCTTGACGCCCCGGGCCACCAAAATATCTGCTGTACAGTCGGCCAAGACCAGCACTAACACACCCAACCACATCTTCGGCCAGTAAAAACTCAAGGGCAGCAGCAGCATCCAAGAGGACTTCATATTGGGATCTGCATCTGGCTGCAACTGGGCTTTGCGATCGTCTATCCGCTTACTCCACCCCACAATAAACACGCCCAGGGAGATAAAAATTGCCGCTAACCAGCGGGCTAAGGAAACCGGCTCTTTCAGAATCAGCCAAGCCATCAAGGCATTGAGCACATAGCTAAAGGCGTGCATGGGCAGCACAAAACTCATATCCAGTCGGGTCAGGGATACGAGATAAATCAGCATGGAGATCGTCAGGGTGACGACCCCCAACCCAATCCAAGGACTGGTAAATAAATAGCCTGCTAACTGCCAGAGGGCATCAGGGTGATAGGAGGTAACCTCACCGAAGACTTTCATCCCCCGACTAAGCCAAATATCACCCAGAACTTGGGTTGCAACCAGGAGGACAATCAGCAGAAAATTGATCAAAATGCAGCTGAAGCAATAAGCTCAGGAAAATTAGTCAGTTGAAATCCACTGGCTTGCAACCGGTCTTTGACCGACTGGCTCAGCAAGGCTGCTAATTCCCGCTCTCCCGCTCCCTCAGGGCCATTGATCGGTTCATGAGGATATGCGATGGCAGGATGGGCATACAGCTCTACAACATTGGCCTGAATTTGGGGAATTAATCCCAGCAAATAGGACTCCGTTACAGCACCAGATTGCAAAAGCCCGTAGACCCGCTCAGCATACCGTATCCCCTGACCCGAAAGCACCCGCTCTCCATGACGACGCAGCAGCCGAAACACCGACCACCCCAATCCCTTAGCTAGCCAGCCCTGAGAATCTGCCTTTAAGGTATAGGTCAACTCCTCATAGGGGAGCCGGATGATCGGTATGTTGTACTTCGGAGCTAAAGCCATCAAAATGTCCAGGACGGCAGGATTAGCATGGTGGTGTAAATGTCCATCCACATGGGAAAGAGGCAGACCTGTTGCTAAAAAGCGCTGGAGCTGGGCTTCAATTTCTCGGTGCAGCTCTCGGCGAGCCGCCTGATTGAAGTAGTATCGCCAGCCCGCCTGAGCCGGATTATCCGGGAACCGACCCTGCTCATCCACCAAGTGAGGAATTTGCGCAGGAGGCAGTACTGCTTTGCCACAGCCCAACACGACATGCAGACCCACTCCCAAGCTGGGATGCTGTTTAGCCAGGTCAACCGCCTCGTCAACCGCCTCCCCCGTCACCATCAGGCTGGTACTGGTGAGAATGCCTTCGGTATGGGCTTGAATGATACCTTCATTCACCCCATGGGAAAATCCAAAGTCATCGCCGTTGACGATTACATAACGTGGGGATGTCATTGCCGCCCTATCCTAATCCAACTTAGCATCTTAGCCTCCCTGGACTGAGGGAATCGGCTCACGCCTGGGCCAAAGACGCAGGCAGGTCAAGGCCAATTTGGATAACCGAGGCATCAATAGGGGCTGTAATAGTTGTTCATCAAACCGCTCCATGCGTTGGTGATTGGCATCCAAGCAAGTCATAAAGAACTGGTTGGCCGTTAAATCGTCCATAAAATGTCCAGCTTCTGAAGCTGTAAAGGGCTTACCTTCTTGCTGCTCCGCACTGCCACCAAAAGCTTGAATTAAGGTCTTTAGAGCCTTGCCGTAATGCCAGAGAGCCCGGAAACTGCGTAGCCCTTCCATGTTCCAACCCTGCTGGATATGTAGGTAGGTCACCCAATTGACGAAGAAGACAATATGGCGGGCTTCTTCATCCAGAATCGGATCGAAAATTTTAAATACGCTCTCCGGCATGTACTGGGCTTGGCGGGCTAAATCAAACATGCCAAAGGCAAAGTAGGAATCCAGGCATTCGCCAAAGCCAAAATCCGTAAAGGCCGTTTCAATTTGATCGGGAACGGTAATCTCGGGTAGGGGGGACACTTCAATGTCATAGCGCTCGATTAGATGCCGCAATAAACGGGCATGGCGATGCTCTTCTCGGCCCTGAAGCGCGACGGCTTCTCTAATCAGGGGGTCCGTAATGGTTTCGGCAAAAGCACTAACCATCACCCCGGCTTCGCTTTCCGTTAAGAGTGCTTCCCGCCAAAAGGGAATCCCGCGTAAGCGCTCCAAGGAAATGGGATCGAGATCTGGCCAGGGTAAGGTTTCTGGCTCGTAATCCAAATAGGTGTCTAAAAAGCTACGACAGAACAGTTGTTTATGGTCCCTGCTGCCCAGTTTGATCATCACT
>NZ_JANQOP010000144.1 GCF_028285745.1 Acaryochloris sp. IP29b_bin.137
TGCCGCCGAAGGGCAAGTAGAAGTTCTCAAAGGACAGTTGACCGGGGGATAGACGACGATACATTGGGGTGCATGTGCAAGGGTTTTGAGTATTTTGAATGATTTCCCTTGCACTTCTCAAGGGCGCTCAACACTTGGATACACTGCAAATATTGGAACTTAGACTTTCGAAGCAAGCCCTAATTGGGTCGCAAGGTTGGTTATTCCATGACAACTTGTGTCGTGAACCTCAAGCCAGCGATCGCCAGCGCCAACCAGTTTTTGTAAACTATTCTGGTCGAAATACGCGATCAAGCGGCTGCTTCCGATATCGTCGGTATAAATCAAAATCGCTGTCTAGCGTTGCAATTGCCAAAATATCCATACGTTCAGAAATCGCCACGAGTGTCAGCTCGGCAAAATCACCCGGTAAGTCAGCATGCTGGGCATTCAGCTCAGCCATCCGGCAGACGTTTTGAGGCAGTAAGTCCACACATTCATAAATTTCCTTGGCGACATCCAGCAGGGATTATTAACACCATTGAACATGGGACATCCCTTTTGTTGCTGCAAGAGATCTAGCGATTTTAACGAGTCAGTTTGACAGGTTTATTCGCACCCACATGAATGTCATACTTCGGAAGCAAAGTATCTACAATAAAAGAGCGATGGGCAATCAGAGCTTCATGGAACAGTTTCCAATGACTTTCTAAAAACTTGGGGTGATACTGAAAGACTTCTTCACCAGTATCAAGTAAGGCTTCAGTTCCAATTGCATTATGTTTCCAAGAGCCTATTCCTTTATGGATATAGGAGAGATGGGCACTGCCAAAACTAAACCGACCGTTGCGAATCAAGTCTAACCATTGATGATGCCGAACCTCATCATCTTTATGGTTGAACGATTGGAGATGCTGAGCAATTTGAGCTTTATCTTCAGCAGGCAATCCAGCGACTGGCGCATCTGGATCGCCCAAACAGTAGCGTCTCAGCCATTGGCACATCTGGTCAGCTGCTTCCAGATAATCCTTAGGATTGTCTCGACTAATCTTTTCATTGAAGCCATTGGTATATCCCCATTTCAAAAAGGGCTTATCTGGATGTCCCAAAACGGCACCATGCCCTAAAGGAAATACCTCGCTGAGGAGATGTCCTGCGAAATTTTCAACCAGGTTTTTTTTAAAATAGGCTTTGACTTTTTTAGTAAACTTCAGATCGGGATGGCCCTGGGAGTCTACTAGCTTGGTGGCCTCATTCACCTGGTGGTTCACACCTGCAAACCCCTGGTGCGCCCAGGTATCGGCATAGACATGCATGGCAATCCCCAACCGATACAGCCCATGATGGGTGTTGCGGAGCTGAATGCATTCCCGCAGCATGTCCTGGGCCACATGACTGTTGGGACGACAGATTAATTTGTTGATAAATGTGCCATGGGTATTTTGCTGAGTCGGGAGCCCCTCATTGCCGGGCAAAAAATGAAACGGAATCCACACCTGACAATTGGCAAGGAGACGAAAATTCCGATAATCCAGCAATTTATGGGCGGAACTAATATGGTTAAAGACGGTGCCATTATCGAAGTGAATTAAGCCAGAATTGGTGGCATCGTCGACATATTGAGCGCAGTGGGCAATGACATCGGCTTCGGGATGCTCAAAACCTGCTAAACGAGCCACGATATAGGTGACACCGTTGTGAAAATCTATTTGCATTCGGGTGGGTCTCCCTCAGGGGGAAGGGTTGATATCAGACTACCTGATGATGGGGACTGCAGTCAGTTCGTTTACCGATTTGAGATAGTCCGACTCAACCTGATGCCCGTCCTTAAGGGGGCGGAAATAACGATGCGTGATTGGCTGCACAGTGGGTAAACACTCAAATCTCTTCGTTTTGGAATTGTTCTCTCCCGGGGATGATGCGCTCTTGGCTGGCCAGGCTCATAATCAAACCTTAAAGGGCTAAAAAACTCCGCTTAACCTACCTTACTCAATTTCATAGGGTTTATATCACGCTTAGGGGTTTTTCTACTGTCCGAACTCAGAACAACTAGATGGCTAGAAACTAGAATCTCCGATGCTGCTTTGGCTTGATTCTCTCGATTAGAAAGGGTTTGAGGAATAATCTTCCAAGGTCCCTGCGATAAACCCATCATCAGATATTGAGTCAGACATGATACGCTGGGGGGCACATCGGTTTTAGTGGGGAGCAGCCACTAAAGTAATGGGGAAAGCTTGGTGCAAGTCCAACACTGTCCCGCAGCTGTAAGCAGACCATCTCTGCAAGTCAGAATGCCCACCGATGTTAATCGTAAACACTTCTGCGAGGTACAGAGAGTGGCAAATCAGCTTGGATTATCTTGGCACCGGCCAGGGAAACGATTGGGCCGACGAAGTATCAGGGCCTGCTTGCTAGCCGGATTAGGGCTCATTACATCTCGTGCAGCCTATGCCCATCACCCCTTTGGCGGTCAAACACCAGCCAACAGTATTGAAGGCTTTCTTTCAGGCTTGGGGCACCCCGTGATTGGCATCGATCATTTAGCCTTTGTCATTGCCATTGGTTTAATGGCTGCCATTTTGCGACCAGGGCTTTGGGTGCCTGTCGCGTTTCTTACGACCGCTCTATTGGGCACGGGTATCCACCTGCAACGCTGGGACTTACTTGCTCCTGAATTTTTTATTTCCACCTCTATTCTTATTTTTGGTGGATTGCTAGCCTTTAGACAAAGTCCAAATCTCTGGCTCACCACCGGCTTAGCAGCGATTGCGGGCATTTTTCATGGATATGCCTATGGCGAAGCCATTGTGGGGGCTGAAATGACGCCACTCGTATCCTATTTGGTGGGTTTTTCAATGATTCAACTGGCGATCACAGCGCTAGCCTATGTTTGTGGAAGGGCGCTGAATGCTCGTTCTATAGATGGTTCCGTGCTGCCGACCCGATTTGCTGGGTTTGCGATCGCAGGTATGGGCCTCGCCTTTCTCAGTTCAGTCCTTCTGGGCTAATTCAGTCCTTATTCCCTTTAATATCATGCATAAAATTCCTGTTACGGTGGTCACCGGATTTTTAGGTGCGGGTAAAACCACTCTGATTCGTCATCTGCTGCAAAATAATCAAGGTCGTCGAATTGCCGTTATCGTCAATGAATTCGGCGAAGTTGGGATTGACGGTGATCTGCTGCGCACCTGCCAAGTTTGTGATGAAGATGAAGCGGTTGACAGCAATATCCTTGAACTCACTAACGGCTGCCTATGCTGCACGGTTCAGGAAGAATTTTTGCCCACCATGCAAACCCTTTTGCAGCGGCGCGATCAAATCGACTGTATTGTGATCGAAACATCGGGCTTAGCCCTACCCAAGCCGCTGATTCAAGCGTTTCGTTGGCCCGAAATTCGCACGGGGGCAACCGTGGATGGGGTGATTACCGTTGTGGATTGTGATGCGATCGCATCCGGTACCCTAGTGGGGGACTTAGCGGCCCTCGAATCTCAGCGCCAAGCCGACGATAGCCTCGATCACGAAACCCCGATTGAAGAACTGTTTGAAGATCAATTGGCCTGTGCAGACCTTGTTCTCTTGACTAAGGGCGATTGCGTTGAACCGAAAGATCAGACGCAGGTGCAAAATTGGTTGCGTCAACGACTTCCCAGGGGAGTAAAAGTCTTACCATGCCAGGCTGGACAGATAAGTTCTGATCTACTGCTCGGATTTAACGCGGCCGTTGAAGACCATCTGGAGACTCGCCCCAGCCACCACGATCAGGAAGTGGACCACGACCATGATGATGACATCAACGCTATCCAGGTGGTGGTCAATCAAGCGTTTGATCCTAAAGACCTTCTAGCAAAGTTACAACGATTGACCCAAACCTATGAGATTTTTAGAATCAAGGGTTTTGTCACAGTGCCGGATAAACCCATGCGGCTTGTCATTCATGGTGTGGGGCAACGCTTTGATTCATTTTATGATCGCCCCTGGCAGTCCCATGAAACATGTTTAACCCAATTGGTATTTATCGGCGCAAATCTGCAATCAGCAGAGATTGAGGCTGCTCTTCTTCAAGCCTCTCCAGTGCTTTCCCTTCAACAGTAGGACCGCTACTTCGTAAAACAGACCGTATTGCTTTCAGGACTCGTCACTCCCCCGGTTGTGGCCGTCACGGAATAGCAATGTTGTTCGCCACTGCTACCCGATAAAGCAATGGAGGTCGATGAATTGCCGCCACTGTAAACTTGCGATGCATAAGTAACCACCACTTGCTTTACTACAAAGGTAGTTTGGGCCGTTTGACCTAGCCATGTCCAAGACAGATCAACTGTATCGCCTGGTTGTCTGGTTCCATTGAGTACCGGGATGGGCTGGGTATTCCCCAATCGCGACGTTGCGGTGCTGCTCAGGCGATGAATTTCGACATCTGAAATATGGCTGCGCATGAGCAGGTCTACCTGCGTTCCCTTGACACAAGCCTGAAAACCAGCCGTTCCCACTCGTACCCCTGGAGAAGAACAAGCAGGGGATTCCTCCGATGTATTGGCGATAGCATCTACTAAAGTGTCACTCGAGATTGGGTCCCTACAAGGATTAATAGTGCCATCTAATTCTGGAATCCGACCGTAGCGAAAAATAGAGTTGGGGGGCAACCAATCCTGTCCACTCGCCCGCAAATCATACACAACTCGATCATAGTTCGCTGGCTGGGGAGGTGGAGATCCTGCATTGGGACCGCCAGTTGGACACACCGATGGAACTGGCGCATTAATCGGGATTTCCAAGTAGAGAACCAATGTTCCATAGGCCCCTAAATCAGATAAATTTAGACCCGCATCTGTGACGACATTCTCCAAGGTTGAGGAGTTGGACGCCACAACGGCATTGGTTTGATTAATGCGATGGGCCATCCTAATTTCATTACTGATAAAATCAAAGGCTCGGCTTAAGTCGTATCGTCGCGCAGCAATGGACTCCGTTCTTTTATTCGCTTGAGTCGCTGTAATCACACCAAAGCCAATTAAACTCGTCACTAAACTGGTAATCATTGCAGCAGTCAGTAACTCGACTAAGGTGACGCCCCTCTCATCACCAGAATGTCGATGAGAGGAAGAAGCTTTAAGCGCCAACCGCCAAAATCGGAAGCCTCGGTCAATCTTCATTGTTGGTCCCACTTCTCTGCAATACAACGTCCAGAAGTGGTGATGGCCAATGGCGTAATTTCTCCGGTGTAAGTCCCCACTCGGGTAAGCCCTAGAGTATTTGAAATGGCGATGCACCGCTTTGTCGTTTGATCATCATTAGGAAGATAAAAAACAATTTTGCCGCTTGGATCAGCAGGCGTATTCCCGTCACTTTCAATAAAAAAGACAGGGTTACCGAGAACCCCGTATTGGATAGGAATATCGTACGAAGAACTAGAAGAAGAGGATGGGGTGGGTGAAGACGAAGGAGTGGGCGATGATGAAGGGGTGGGTGAAGATGCGAATAAAAGCGCTTGAGTGCTCATTGTGTGGGTATTTTGTCTCTTGCAGTTTTCAGCTTGCACCACTGATGGAACTATTTTGCATGAAGAGATAATTTGCACAACCATACCCGCATTGTTTTGACGGATTAGATCTTCTCCATGAATAGAAGCAGCAATTAAGGAAATGTCTGAACCGTTACTAAACCCCGAAGGAATCTGTAGGTCAGATTGAACGTCAAGCGTTTTTTTAGCTTCAGATGTGACTGTTGTGTTGGTGGGGCCGGAAATTAAATTAGTGGCAACAGCAATTTCTGTTGCTAAGTTGCGATCGCCTGTTTTTAAGCAAGACCCAGTGACTTTCCCTTTGACAAAATTTAGGGTAACCATGCAAATTTTATTCCCTTTGATGGCCTCTCTCTGGGTTTCGCTCAAGGCGGTCCGAACTTCAGCCACAGTTTGCTTGAGCTTGGCCCGATTGACAATCCCCAAGACCCCTGGAGCGGAGATACTCGCGACAATCCCTAAAATCGCGACGATCACCATTTTCTCCACAAGCGTAAACCCGAATATCGGCCCCATTGCCAGGGAGCGTGATATTGAGCTATTGGGAAACATTGCAAACCTCAAGGATTGAAAACCATATCAGCGAAATTTCAGGGACATCTGAACACAGCATGGGGAATAACTTCCGTGTTAACCGTGGCAATCGGTTTATCCTCCCCTTGGGCAGTGACCCGATAGGTTATATTCAATAATCGAAAGGGGTCAGACGAATCAGCGTAACTCGCGGTTCGAGTGAGGGTATAGAATGTTCCACCTAATGCTCTTGGACCGATGGTTGTCAACGTTCCCCCTAAACCGACAACACTATCATTGAGAAAACCTGCAGCTAAGCCATTGCTACTGAGCGTCGCGAGGCATCGAGATGAGTAAGGTTGAGCGGCTATTTCATATTCTGCAGCTTGGTTAACCACTGTTTCTAAATCTTCTTGAATCCAGCTCACTGCCTCGTCATACTGCGTAGCAACGACTCGGAATGCTGCCGCCGTGACAATTGCCTGCATCGTCATTGAGACAAACACTGCAGCGACAATCATGGCCACCAATACTTCAATCAATGTAAATCCTGCCTTTGCAGGGGAGCGAGAGCCAGAACAGTGAGCTGATGGCTGAAGTTGAGATATCTTCAACCAAAACGATAACCATTGACACACCCGATCTGCGGCTCCAAACTGGCGCATGATTAGAACCTCCTGCTTGGCCCACATCCCCAAGTATCCACCTTCCTCCTTAGGGCTCGATATATCTCATCGTCAACGCCAGAAAACCCTTGCATATTCTCTAGTTGAGGGGATTGAGCCAGCACTTGGACCGTTTCTTTTGCTGAGATAACAAGGCTTGCCCCCAATTCTTGCCGAAGCCGGACAGGATCACCATCTCCCTGAACATTCATCAATGCCAACATGCCTAATACCTGTTGCAAAATAGGCCGCTCCTAAGCAGTAGAACTAAATCATTAAAGATATACTTCAAGATGGTCCCGTTTAGTAAGGATTCCTATGGAAATAGCTTTTCTTCCCGCATCTGTTTCAATTATTGATTGGGTTGACGAAAATTTCGACCGAAGGAATACGGATGTTAATTGCCGCAGAAACACCAGAAATAGGGCATCCTTGCATTTTCTTTGATCCAGACTTCAGTAGTTCTGACTAAATTCCCCCGCAGAATTTGTACCAAAGAGGTTTATAGCTCTGGATTCGATCGTAAAATTTCTGCTGCAAGGCAGACCTGATTACGCCCCATTTTCTTGGCTTGGTAAAGGGCTTGGTCTGCCCGTCGAAGAAGGTCTTCTTCCGTTGCCCCATCATCAGGGAAACTCGCTAACCCCAGACTAGCCGTTAGATGAATCCGATCATCGACAGAAATGCGAATCGGTTGAATCGCAATTTCTCGGCGAATCCGATGAGCAACTGTGGCACTGTCATTGATCGTTGCCTTTGGCAGGATAATGGCAAATTCCTCGCCCCCATATCGACTCACAATATCTCCTGGACGGACTTCATTTCTGAGTAAATGAGCAACCAGACAAAGGGCTTCATCCCCTACTTGATGACCATACTGATCATTCAACTGTTTGAAATGATCAATGTCCACCATAATTAGGGAAACAGGGAGACTATCCCGCTTAGAACGCTCAACTTCTACGGATAACCAACGGTTAAACTCTCGACGATTGTAAACTTCTGTCAGGCCATCTAACGTTGCTAATCGTTCTAAATCCTGTTGACTTTGCTCTAGGCTCTTGGCCATGGAATTAAAGGTTGTCGCCAAATGAGCAAATTCGTCTTGAGCCCTCAGTCGAATGCGATACTTAAAATTCCCTTCCCCTAAGTGTGTCACTCCTGTTTGTAATTGGTGAAGCGGAACGAGAATAGAGCGGGATAGGGCATACGCACAAATCACTGCAATCGTGAGAGCCATCAAGAATATAATGGCAACTAAGACCCTAACTCGCCCCCGAACAATTTCAGCTTGCCTTAAATTCTCAGCATTTTGAAAAGCGATTAACCGATAATTCAGCTCTTGAACATTTTGAAGAATGTTTTGGATTTTTTCTTGGAAATCTAATATCTGAGACGTTCTGTTTTTACTGTCTGCCTGCACCTTGGGTTGAAGAATTGTTAAACCTAAATCTTCTAGTTCTTTCCATTCTTCACGGATTCGATCGATCGATTCATCTCTTTCAGATAACTGGGAAGGGCGATCTAAGATAAACGTAAGGTTATGGTTAATATGGTCTGAAAGCTTTTTGAACGCAGCGACAGCATCTACCTCAGATGTTTCAGTTCCTGAAGCAACCACACCGGATATATCTAATAACAATCCTTCTGTGCGAGCTAGGGGAAACAGCTCTTCTAATCCAATATTCTCTTGCTTCTTAAAACTGTCGATCGCACTCTCAAACGAAATCAGTGCTCCTCCTGCAAGTAATAAGAAAGGGACCAACATCGTCCCGAGCCCAACACTTAAGCGCTGGCGCAGGGAAGTCGAGCAAGGAGGCCTAAGTTGCATAAATCGCAAACTATACGAAGCAGTAAAATGTATTGTTTTCTAAGTGAGAGAGCTTAAAAAAATCATGAGAATAGCCCAAGCCTACGGATAAGACATCGCTCCCCTTGAGTTAGTGAGACTCAGGTTCGACCCTGCTAGGTTGAATTATTCTCAGTCTATAGCAAATTTTGATATCTTGAATTTCGACTGTAGTGGCGATTAGTTAGGGTAAAGCGGTGGACATTGATATTCACAACATTGTGATCGTGGGTGGGACTCATGGCAATGAACGGATAGGATTCCATCTTGTCAAAAAGTTTCAGCAGTCTCCAGAATTATTGTTTCGCCCTCACCTGTCAACCGTCTGTATTATTGGCAATCCCCAAGCCTGTATGCAAAATCAACGGTATCTCGAAGCTGATTTGAATCGGTGTTTTCTAAAAGCAGATTTAGAGAATACCCAACTTATTGCCTATGAGGAGCAAATAGCCAAGGCACTTTACCAGACCTTCGGTCCCAAAGGAAATACAGCGCGTTTCCTCTTAGACTTGCACTCCACCACCGCCAATATGGGGTTGACGCTTATTTTGGTCAACGATCATCCTTTTAATCTTCAATTGGCGGCATACCTAACACACCACAATCCCTTGATCAAAGTCTATCGATGGACTCAAACAGACGAAGAAAATGCCTTTGTCAGCTCTATCTGTGAATTAGGGTTTGCCATAGAAGTGGGCCCCACTCCTCAGGGTATTCTGGTTGCTTCTTTGTTTGCTCAGACCGAACAGCTGATTCACCAAATTCTTGATTATTTGACGCTAATGAATCAGGGGAGCCCTCCTAAGATACCAAAACAACTCACGCTCTTCCAGCATCTTGAGACCCTTGACTATCCCAAATCTGCCCAAGGAGAGCTGGCTGGCATGATCCACCCTCAACGACAAGGTCAAGATTTTCAACCTCTCGATCCAGGTGATCCACTGTTTTTAACCTTTCAAGGTCAAACAATTGCCTATGAAGGGAACTCAAGAGTATGGCCCATTTTCATCAATGAAGCAGCGTATTATGAGAAGGGAATTGCAATGTGTTTAACTCAAAAACTAGACATCGCTATTCAGGCATCGTGAATCGTTCAGACTAATAGCATGTGTTTGGCAACGGCACGATATTCGGGGTTGTTTGCTTTCCCTCCTGTCGCCAGAACAATAGCACCTCTTCCCAGGGCTATCTCAGTAAATACCATGACTGCCATTGAGAACTTAAAAATTCACTTCTATGGGGTGCAAGGCAGTGGCTCGATTTATCCTTCTTTAAAGGAGCGAAGGGCCTGCCAGTCTATCAATGAGTATGAATTACTGAAGCAGGTGTTTACGGATCTCCAGGGGCGGGCAGGGCCAGATGGTCGGCTGAACGCCACCATCGAAGAACTGATTGGCGGACCACTCACCCGAACAACCCTAGAAGCGTATCGACATCGACTGGATATTCCCACAACGCGCATCTATGGAGGGTGGACAACCTGCATTCGTATCGAAACTGCTGATGGATATGACATTGTGCTCGATTGCGGCAGTGGGTTCCGAGTTTGTGCCAAAGATATTGTCCAAAAGTGGAATCGATTGGAGGCAGATCAAACATCAGATCGCGATCATCGTCATCTCCACATTTTTGGTAGCCATTCTCACTACGATCATACTGAAGGATTTGACCAAGCAGCCGTTTGCTTTGACCCCCGAAACCATATTCATGTGTATGCCAACCGCCAGTATCTTCAGGCTTTGGATCAGATTTTAGGTATTTTTTCACACCAGATCGATTTTCGTTTGAAAGGCGTACAAACGCCTCTCAGCTACGAGTTGATGCCAGCCCAATTCCATTCCTGCGAAATCAGAGATTTTCAGACCGATCCCCCCACCCGAGAGCGAGATGAATTAGCCAATCGGTATCAGGATCTGAATCAAGGCATCCCTATTGGCGAAACGACTTTATATCCCTTTGAAGTCTTTCATCCCAGCCCCTGCCTCGGGTATCGAATTGAGCGAGGGGGAAAAGTCTTTGTCTTCTGCACAGACCATGAGTTGCGTCGTGGGGCGGAGTCCGATCATCCCCTTCAAATTGCTAGCCTTGAAGCTGAAGAAAGATTGTGTCAACAGAGTATGGATGCCGATATTCTCTATCGAGATGGACAATTCTTACAGATTGAGTATGACGGAGACTTGGGTATTGGTTCTCCCCATGGGGTTTCCCGTTTAGACTGGGGACATAGCTGTATCGAAGATGTGCTAGATATGGCTGCTCGCTGCAATGTGAAGCACACTTATATCGGACATCATGATCCCAATCGAGATTGGTCAGAACGAAATTGGCTAGATGAAACTTTACAGCGAAAAAGTGAGCAAACCGGTCTAAGATTCGAACTGGCAAGAGCAGAAACAGTGATTGATCTGTAAGCATTCAATGCAAAATGGATGCCAGAGTCATATGGCCCTGGCTAGGGCTAAGAAGGCCTCTGCCACTTGCTCATCCGTTTTCGCACTACTTACGAATATTTGCTGTTCTGTCCCCAGGCTACGAGCAACATCCTCAATGGTAATTTCCCAATTCAAATCGCACTTATTAATGATGGGAATATAGGGGAGTTTTCCCATATCTTGTTCAACTCTATTGATGAGCTGCAGGGCACATTCAAGGGAGGCCTTACGGGTGCCATCAATAACAATTAAATAGCCAGAAGCGCCATGTAAATAGTGTGAAGGCACGAGAAACTGATCTTCTGCGCCTGCAATATCCCACAGTAAAAGGGTGGTTTGTGCTCCATCAATTTCTACCACTTTTTTATCGACCTTGACACCAAGGGTAGTGTGGTATCGTTCATCGTAGATACTGTTCACAAAGCGTTGGACAAGACTTGTCTTCCCAACTCCCCACATTCCCAACATGACGACTTTATGCTTATTCATGGGATTAATACTGCCGTCTATAGGTTATGGTGCGAATATGCATTCTATGGAATTCCACTTCATAGACTATCAAATCTAAAGAAGAAATATCAACCAGATTTGGACTAATGCAAATGCCAGTATTTAATACTTGGAATACGTGATATCTGTCCTGTTCAAACTTTAGTCATACATACAAGCTTCCATAAATTAAATAGATTGAAAGGTATCAAGCTCTATTTGATTCGTTTGGAGATATATTTACAATAATTGAGGCTGTTTACTCAGATCAGCTTGGGATATGCTTATCCTACTATAATAGAAAAAACTTGCTTGTTTGAATCAGTTCTACCTTCTTAAAGTCATTGGTGGTAAGACTCTAGAGAGTTAGGGTAAGTCAACAAATAGATATTTTTTCGGAAAACTATTTTACTGGGATTTACAAATAAAGCTAAAACAAGTTAGATAACTAATAAGGGGGAAATAGGTTCGAAGCTCTGTCTCCAATGAACCTAAACGCACTTAGTTATGAACAAGGTTGCGATCGAAACATTACTTGCCGACTTCGTTTCTACCTCTTCAGAGATTCAAGGCGCAGTTATGGTTTCTCCCCAAGGGCAACCTTTGACCCATCCTATCGGCATTTCTGAGACCTCAACACATATCATGGCTGGGTCGATGCTTCATCTTGCGGGCTGTGTATCAGAGCAATGCCATTGGCGTGCGGTCGATTGGGTGACGGTGCAAGCCCTTGAAGGATACTTAATTTTGACTCAATGTATTCAAGATATTTTTCTCCTGATCCGCTCTCAGGATGTTCCTTCAGGGTATTTGCTTCGGTATATTCAGCATTATTTGGACAAATTGCGAACTTCACTGCGTGTCCCTAATTATGATGCAACCGTTGTTCAAATGAGTCATCGTCCCACTGAATTAATCAACCGAGTGGCATCTGCCAATGGCACTCACCCCCAGGCAACCAGCAACGGTTTGCTGATGAAGCGTGCTCCCTTATCTGAGCCGTTCGGAACTCATATGGGACGAAATGGAACCAATTCTAAACGCTCAACTCCTGTATCTCCTGTCAGTTCTCTCCCCCCTATTCCATTACATCTAGATGAATTCGAAATTGCCTATTGTCAGAAAGAGTTGGCTGAAATCATCGGACCGATCGCATCTCTGATTTGCAATCGCATCCTGGCTCAAAATCCTCACCTAAGACTGATGGATTTTGTCAAAGCCTTGTCGCAACAAATACCAGATCCACAAAAAGCACTGGACTTTCAACGCCGGGTGTTATCCGAGTAAACGAACTGGCTTTAACTCAATCAGCTCAGATCCATTTCCCTAACGGCCTGATCTTTATCACAGCCAATCGTTCGGTAAAGGGGCTAACGTGGCATCAGTGTGCATAATATCAGGAAATTGACGGATGAATCATGTTGGAAAAGCCCTCATGATTGGAGGTTTAGGGATTGCCTCGTTGTTGAATTTAAGCCCTTCTGTAGCGAAAACTGCATTACCCTATCCAGGTACACTGCCGTTTGCAGTAAGCAAATATGTCAAAACAGATGGCCGCTGCGCTCACCTACCCAAAGCACCTTGTACGCAGATAACGGTTGCCTATCCCCAATTTCATCCATCCAGCACGCCAACTTCAACTGCAATTGATGCGATTAATAACCATATTCAGCAGCTCTTGCTGCAAAAGGCTGCGAATGACCGGCCTCCTCAAGATATAGAGTCAGCAATGTCCCAGTTTATCCGGGACTACCACGCTGCAGTAAAGGAATTTCCTCGTCAAGGTGTCTGGGCTGATGAGAAGCAAGTCGAAGTCAAGACGAATCAGCCTCACCTCCTCAGTCTTCAGTTTTCCCATTATTTTTACACTGGAGGGGCCCATCCCAATTCCAGTCGCACCTATTGGAACTTTAATCCCAAGACCGGAACATTAATTCAACTCTCAGATGTCTTAGTGAAAGGATATGCTCCCAAACTGAATGCCATTGCAGAGCAACACTTTCGAGCAGTGAAGGCGTTATCACCTTCAACCAGTTTGAACAAAGCTGGATTTTGGTTCGAAAACGACAAATTTCAGGTCAATGATAATTTTCTAATTGCCCCTGAAGGTCTCATCTTCTTTTTTAATACTTACGAAATTGGTCCCTACGTGGTTGGACCCACAGAGATTAAAATTCCCTACACAGAACTGGAAGAACTCATTAAAGATCAGACTTTTTTGCCGACGCCCTGACAAGCCTTGATGTTTCACTGTGCACTCCATGGGTCACGTTGATGGGAGTGATGGGTTGCTTATGGCTCCTCGGCCTAAGGGTGCGCTAGATCAACCATCGCTGGAAGCAACCTAATTCAGCGTTGAGAAATTCACCGATTGTAAGCGACCCACCAGACGTTCCAAAAAGTACGAGTGAGTACGAGTGTGACACTCAAATCTGGTTCAGACTAGAGGGTTTCCCCCGGTTCAACGATCCGTTGGAAGAGGTATCCTGTTCCCCTTGCCGTTAAGATGAGCTCTGGATTACTGGGATCCTCCTCTAATTTGGCTCGTAATCGGGAAATATGCACATCCACCACGCGGGTATCTACATGGCGTTCAGGGGTATAGCCCCAAACTTCTTGAAGGATATCGGAGCGGGAAAAGGCTTCGCCAGAACGACTCACCAGCAACTCTAGTAAACTGAATTCCATACCCGTTAGCCGGATCCGTTCATCCCCTTTATATACTTGACGTTTGTTGGTGTCGATACGGAGGGTATGGACACTGATGACTCCAGAACTGGGAATGCCGGAGTTCCCATTTTTGGTGACGCGACGAAGGACAGAGCGGATGCGAGCCTCTAACTCCTTCGGTGAAAAAGGTTTAACAACGTAATCGTCTGCCCCTAATTCCAAACCTGTAATCCGGTCGGCAACATCTCCTAGTGCCGTAAGCATAATGATGGGAACATCGGACTCTTTGCGTAATTCTTGACAGACCCCATAGCCGTCTAGCTTCGGCATCATCACATCTAAAACAACCAAATCGGGGATAGCATGATGGAATGTATCGATTGCTTCTTCTCCATCTGCCGCAGTAACGACGTCATAGCCAATCATGGAGAGGCGCGTTTCTAGGATGCGACGGATACTCGCTTCATCGTCGACCACCAGAATCTTTTCTTTATGATTTTCCAATTTCCGTAAT
>NZ_JANQOP010000150.1 GCF_028285745.1 Acaryochloris sp. IP29b_bin.137
CGATCCATAAATCCCCCAGCTGTTGACCCCGCCAATTTCCACAAGCTTAGGTTCGCCAGCATGTATCCCAATGTCAATAGTCAGCATGTTCATACCAGTTACTTCCAAGGCTTGTGCAACCCTCTCTGCAACGGATCTTATCTCTTGAGGCACTTCAGAGTATGGCTCGTCTGGATACGAGCTGCCGCAGAAGAATATGCCGTTTCGGCAAAAGCAACGGTATTCAGCCTCAAATGAAACCACTTCAGAGGCCACAGCTAGCTCATTTTGATGTTGTGAGTAGGTCTTGACCCAATGTGAAAGCGCTTGGGTTTTTAAGACCTCCGCTGGGAAAAGCTTGTAATTGGTATCGGAACGGACAAAAACATGATCTCCGAACATCCTTTGAAGGGGTAAATTGGGTAGTGCCCCAAATGGGGCAAACAGGAAAGCACGTCCTAAAAAAGGATAGCTGTAAGAATAGTATTTAGAGCACCTTAGACCCGAATAATCGTCAAAAATAGCTGTACTGAGCGGTGGATGTCTGAGCAAGCGTGTCATAGCAAACATCGTCCCGTAGCCCACAATCCAATCTTCAGTATCTGGCCATCTACCTAACATTACATCGTGCCGATCGATGATGATGGGCTCTATTTTCTTATGTTGTCTTAAATAGTCTGCAACTATCGCCGATGCTGGGAACTCTGGGTGCAAGTCTATCAGCCAGCGCAAGGTCTTCATGACGAAAAATTCAAAGAAAAGCCAAGTTGATTTCTATACCAAGGGGACTTTTGCGCTTCGAGGAGCCAAAATTTGCTTAATCTACATGAGGCGGTCACATCCACACGCCATAGTCTAACTACGGGATTTTAGAGAGGCGTTAGGTGACGTCAACTCTTTGCTTAATTGCCTGGTATGTGTCCACACTGGTGTTAATCTTCGACCCCTGAAAAACAATCACCTCTCTGGCGCCAGCGCCCAATGCTAACTCTCTTAACACTCGCTCTTCAATTTCTGTAAGCCCACCTTCATTCTTTTCCAGTTGATGCATTATCACTCTAGGAGAAGTTATCAGCGGATTACTCAGAAGTTTTCGGATCAAATGTCGCAGTATTTTTTCAGCATATGTGAAGTTTGCGACGAAAGAGCGGGAATGATCAAAGGGATTTATGAATTGCAGCCCAGATTTACTCATGTTTTGACATTCAGCGCCAACACCCTCAACCGTCAATTTATTTTTTTCTCCGCTTACGGCGATTAATGGTTTGTCTTTTACAGTGGCCCCATTGGAAAACGAGGTGATGCTTACTTCAGATTTAGTAAGTTCAATGAGGAGATCTTCTGAAAAAATGCCCATTAGTCTTTGAACCAAGTTCACCAAGTCACCTAACACTAAGCTCGCTGTCAAACGTCTGCCGCAGCTGCCTGTGAGGCATCGTCAGATTCATTGTCACGCTTGGCTTCTCCGGAGACGTGTATCGAATCTACTGCGTTTGCGAGTACTTGTGCATAAGGGCCGTCCATTTCCTCGGCAACAAACCCCGACGCAAGGCACTGAAATGTGTAGTCCCACAGAAACGCGAAATAGTGCTTGATTCTCTCCCAATACCTCGGATCATACTGACGATGGGCCGCATTCGTTCGCTCTGCCTCTGCCTTCCAAGGTGAGCCGTGAACAATACAGAGCTGCCCCGACGGGGCCTTTCCTACAAGGGAGTGCAAGTCAAGTTCTGAGACATTGGGTTTTCCGTAGCAGACACTTTCAGGTTCTTGGAAACGCAGAACTACCCATCTACCGCGTCCCCTTGCAGGATAGACGAAACACAAAGCTAGGCCGTCCGACAAGACCGTCCCTTCGGGTTGGCCCGGGCCATACGCTATTGGCCACTCGAGTGGTTCTACTGTCACTTGGCTGAAGTCGAACATGTGTATGTACGGTAGCCTAACTATGGTTATACAACTGATGTATAACTCCTCTATACAGAATATTAAATGTCAAGTGCCGTATGACACTCTGATTTAGCTAGAAAAGCGACACATTGGTAATTATCACTATCTATTCACTAACTAGAAATAGCCATTTCAAGACCAACAGTGTCCTCAATAATCTTTGTAGGTTTAGCGCTGAAGACAAGATAAGAAATGACACCTGATCCTGGAAAATCCTACAAGAATTCTGGAACAATGGACATTTAATCATGGCAAGATATCCAGTGAAGAGCAAATCTATATTTCCCTGAAATCCTTATCTGGTATACTTCTCTGGGATTTAGGGCTTTGACATTAATTCTGGGAAAGTGTCATATTTAATTCTCGAATGTACAACATTCCAGAAGAAACGCGATCTCATAACGGTTAATCTCCCGAGTCAGTCGATGGGGTTGGACCCTCGAATGATTTACTTGATCCATTGCCCCTAAAAAACCCGTAGATTATTGTTATTGCTACGAGGGAGGATTCGTAATGGGATACGATCGCATTTTGGTGGCAATCGACGCCTCGGCCTTACAAGCCGCCGTGTATCAGCAAGCATTAGAAACTGCTAAGCTGCACCAGGCTGAGTTAAAACTTTTACACTGCGTGGAAGGAGGCATTGATCCGGCAGGTGCTTCCACGATTGCACCAGCGGGAACATCCTTAGATACAGGCTATCTCTTTCCGTCTGCTGCTGATTTTGATATCGCTCAGCAAGCGTGGGACGCACAACTTACAAATGCCAAACGATGGCTACGGGAATTCTGTCAAACAGCCGAACAGCAGGGGATAACGGCAACCTTTGAGGCCGAGGGTGGAAACCCAGGACATCAAGTTTGCGATCTGGCTCGAGACTGGCAGGCTGATTTAATTGTTGTCGGTCGTCATGGCCGCACCGGACTCACAGAACTCTTGCTGGGGAGTGTCAGCAACCATATCGTTCACCATGCACCGTGTGCAGTCTTAGTGATTCAGGGGGCAACCATCACCGCAGACTCATCGCCGTAAGCAGCAGCCCTGCCCAGCTTGAGCGGGGACGACCATCACAGCACGAGAGGCTTACTCTGAGAATTTGGAATACAAGATATTGGAGCCTCTTCCTGCCAGACACATTTGGACATTTAGATCCCATGCTCATCGGGGTTGCGTAACCCAAAGAAACCGTTGCGCAGATGATGGGTTCTTGTATAATGGTGGAACTTTGCCTTTAAGGCCCAGGGCGGGTGGCGAAATGGTAGACGCACCACACTCAAAATGTGGCGACTTCGGTCATGAGAGTTCGAGTCTCTCCCTGCCCATTACTGATTGACTGTCTTCATCATCAGTCCCTCCATAGAGAATGGCATTGCCTCACCGTTATAGCCTGAGTCTGGAGTGATGCTTAGAGGCATTTTCCCTATCGGCTCGCATGTCTATCCAATCAGCCCTTGCTCCCCAAACCTGGCCATTTCAAGATAAGGATTTGCCCCCATCTGCCTACCTGGTTGGAGGGTGTGTGCGAGATGCCTTACTCAATCGGCGGACAGCCTATTTAGATCTGGATTTTGTCTTACCTCAAGCTGCAGTAGAAACGGCTCGCCGGGTTGCCAGCAACTGTAATGCAGGATTTGTCCTTCTGGATGCAGAGCGGGATATTGCCCGGGTGGTCTTTCCAGAGGCAACGGCTGATTTTGCCCTGCAAGTTGGAAATTCCCTCGAAGAGGATTTACAGCGTCGGGATTTTACGATTAATGCGATCGCGTATCATCCCTTTTCTGATACGTTGATTGACCCGTTAGGTGGGCAGCAGGATCTCGACGCCCGATTGCTTCGTATGATCGCGCCCCAAAATCTAGCAGATGATCCACTACGACTGATGAGAGCCTATCGGCAAGCAGCCCAGCTCGGACTCTCCCTTGAACAACACACTCAAGCCACCATTTGCCAGCTTATCCCCAAATTAGCTGGAGTGGCAGCAGAGCGGATCAAAGTTGAGTTGGGCTATCTCTTAAGTGACTCGTCGGCAACCCCCTGGATTCATCAACTTTGGCAAGATGGTTTGTTACGTCAGTCGTTTCCCCATGCATCCAAGACCAGCCTCGCTTTTTTATCAGCCATTGATGAGGCTGCTGGTCTACTCCAACACCATGCACCAGGCTTCGCCGCCGCCTTACCTCAAGCATTGAATCAACGAGCCCAAGGGAAAGAAGCCGCCCAGCGCACGTTGCTCTCAACGGCGAAGTGGATAGGATTGGTGGCTGATTGTCCTTCTCGAGCGGAAACAACCCTCAAACACATGAAGTTTAGTCGAGGAGAAATTCATGTATTGACACGGCTCTTGACCAGTTGGCCGCGTTTGCAGGAGCTGATTGACCAAGGCCAGTACACTCGTGCAGATCAGTTTCACCTCTTTGAGGCAGCAGGAGGCACGTTCCCCGCTGTGGTGATGGTAACCCTCGCAGCCCACCTGATTCAGCAACGGGCCGAACCGCCTGACCCTGGCGTCCAGTTGGCTTACTTGCAAAAATTAGAACCCTGGATTGGAGAATACCTTGATCCGTTCAGTGACCTTGCCCACCCTAAACCCCCTGTATCGGGTTCAGTGTTGATGAAGGCCCTGAATCTATCTCCCGGCCCCCAGGTGGGCTGCCTACTCTCACAATTGACGCTGGCCCAAGCTGAAGGTCAAGTCTCGACACCAGAGGAGGCGTTGGAGTTGGCCCAACAGCTTATTCACTCACCCCTGGCAATGACCGAGAACGGGTAGCTGCGACCAACAGGATCCCCCCAGCACAACAGAGAGCAGGCAAAGCCTGCTCACCGGGGGGCGGCATAATCCGTTCGGTCCTTCTTGTCGTAACAAGGGCAAGGATGGGCACTCTATAACCGGAAGGTCTGGCACATCCGAAAGGTTTATGCCAGACCAACTGCTCCCAAACTCACTGTGTCAGAATTTTGTGTTCTGCACAGTGAGTTAAGGCTTCTACAATGATAAAGTGCAAAATCATGTCCTGAGGGTGAGCATGGGCCATCCCGGCTCTCGCTTGGCTGCGTTTCCTGAACTTCACCATCGTCTCCAAAGGAGTGGAGAGAGAAGGAGTGGAGAGAGCGGCAGGCCCTAAGACATCAGCTGGATAAACCGAATGCACTCAATCTAATGCCTGATCAAATTTTTTTGTCTTTACGGCATTAAAGCTGTGCTGCTGAAGCACAAATGATGGGAGTTATCGATGTCTGATTCTACGTTGTCTTCACAAGCCTGGTCCTTGGATCATGATGCTTTGATTGATCATTGTGTTCGGCAAGAGAATCTCTTAATCATTCAAGATTTGGATGGCGTCTGTATGGGGCTGGTCAAAGACCCTTTAACGCGCACCATCGATCCAGCCTACGTTCATGCAGTCCAACAATTGGATGGCCATTTTTACGTACTCACAAATGGTGAGCATATTGGGAACCGAGGCGTCAATCGGATTGTGGAGCAGGCCTTTGAGCCCGGCATTGTTGCGAAAGAAGGCCTCTATTTACCAGGCCTGGCCGCAGGGGGTGTGCAGTGGCAGACTCGATTTGGCACGGTTTCTCATCCAGGGGTGAATGCCCAGGAGTTAGAATTTCTTGCGGCTGTCCCCCAGCAAATTACCCAGCATTTACAGTACTATTTCCAATCTGCAGCGAAGCACGACTCGAATATTCAAACCTGTATCCAAGCTGCTGTCCTAGATAACCCTGTCTCGCCGACGGCCAACCTCAACGTTTTCTATGAGCTGTTTGCAGACCAAACTGAACAGTATGGTCACCTGCAGCAGCAGATGCAAACGTTAATGACGGCATTGCTGCAACACGCTCAGGATCAAGGGCTTGGCGAGTCGTTCTTTGTTCATTACGCTCCCAACTTGGGGAAAGATGCCCAAGGACATGAAATTTTGCAGGCAGCGACCCCTGAGGATGCAGGAACGACAGATTTCCAATTTATGTTGCAAGGCGGTATCAAAGAAGTCGGGGTGCTCGTGATTTTGAATCGCTATTATCATCAACGCACAGGGCAATACCCCCTCGGTGAAGACTTTAATGCTCGGCAGGCACCTCAATCTCAATCTGCCTTGATTGATTTAGTCAAAGACAATTTTGATCCTGCTGAGATGCCCACCTTGGTGGGTGTTGGAGATACAGTGACCAGCAAGGCAGTGGAGGAAAATGGGGAACTGCGGTTTCAGCGAGGTGGTAGCGATCGCAACTTCTTACACCTAATCCAAACCCTAGGCCGTGAATTGAATACCCATAACGTTGTCGTTTACGTGGATAGCAGCGGCGGTGAAGTCAAAAATCGCAAGCCCTTACAGCTTGAGCGGACAGCGACCGCAGGCGGATCGTCCTCCTATCAAGTCGTCGCGGGTCCAGGCGATGATCGCGATCGCGCAGACCCATTAACCTTAAATGTGGTTTTCCCCCAAGGACATCGGCAATATATTCAGTGTTTTCAGAAAATTGCACAACGTCGGGCAGTTTGAGTCCCAACTCATTGTTCACTTAACATCGTATTTCTTACCCAACAGATGCCATGAGCGAGCAACCCCCTCCAAGTGAAGGAAGTGATCCCCTCGAAACTCCACCCGCTTTCCCAGAGCCACCGAGGGAATCCAGGACTCAATCTAGACCGAGTCACGATGAAATCGACTCTCAAAAAGTGGTTAGAGGTGTAGCGAAGCGAATTACCAGCGCCGCCGGGGTTGACCAACTGGAAGGGTTTAGCCTAGGGGAAATGTTTTCGGAGGTCTTTAAGAAACACTCCGAGCAAGAAGTGGAAGCCTATTTCACGGTCGGGACCGCCCTGACCACACCATCCATCCAAGACGTGGATACCAGTTGGCCTAAACCATGGGTCTTTTTTCGAACCTTTGTTGGCGCTGTTGCGGTTTATATTGGCTTCGTGTTCGCCTGGAGAGAATTTCAAAACCCGAATTTAATTCCGGGGCTGATTATTGTGGGGGCATTTGCCATCCCATTTTCGACCTTAATTTTTTTCTTTGAAGCCAATGTTCGGAAAAATGTCTCTCTCTATCAAGTGATCCGCCTCCTTTTCTTGGGGGGCATCCTATCGTTAATCTTTTCTCTCATTTTGTTTGAAGTGAGTTCTACCTTGTCATTAGACTGGTTGGGGGCGTCTGTGGCGGGTTTAGCTGAAGAGCCTGGAAAGCTGCTCGCCCTCCTACTCGTCATTAACAACTCGAGATATCCATACACCCTCAATGGCTTACTGTTTGGGGCAGCTGTGGGAACCGGATTTGCCGCCTTCGAGTCAGCCGGTTATGCGTTGCTCGCCGGATTAAGTTTTTCCAATCCCAATGTCATGCTCGATGTCATCTTACTCCGGGGGATATTTGCTCCGTTTGGTCACATTGTTTGGACTGGAATGAGCGCAGCAGTGTTGTGGAAAATTAAGGGAACTCAAAAATTTCGGTTGGGAATGGTTCAGGATCCCAGATTTATCCGGGTCTTTAGCATCGCGGTTGTGCTGCATATGATCTGGAATAGCCCCCTCGAACTCCCTTTATATGGCAAGCCTATTATTTTGGGCTTTATCGCTTGGGTTGTGGTTCTGGCGGTGCTCCAAGACGGATTGAAACAACTGCGAGTTGAAAAGCGGTTAACGCTAAGAAATGAAGACGTAAGCACCTAAAATCCTGTCTTCATCACTCGTTCTTTCGGATTTTGTAGAGTGGTCTGAAAGTCACTGCCTGTAACCATTCATCGAACCTGCAATCAGAAGATTCTGTAGCCAGTTATCGTGGTACTGAAACCCGTTGAGATCTTTAAATGGAGAACATCGCTCTGGATCTTTTGACACTGTTCTCTTTCCATATGGGTGAAAATTCCAGATCAACGCGATAGACCTCAAGTACAATCGGGCAGCATCTGCCGAACCGTGAAAGTATTGCATCGTCCTTAATAGACGGTCTTGATAATTCATCAATCTGTCCACCATATTGCTGGTTCGGGCAGCGTCAGGGTAATCGAAAGCAGCCTGAAACTGCTTTGATTTTGCCCTCATACCCTCCAGGCGCTGGTGGATACTTTGCTGTTTGGTATGGCCTTCGGCCCATTCGCGTAAGCGGCGCAAGCGTTGGGCAAAGTGGCGTTTACTCGGACTTTTATAAGTATGCCAAAGCCTTCCTGTGAGCTTCTTCCAAAGTATTTTCTTCTTTCTACAGCGTTTCTGAATATCCAAAACCGAGTGCAGAAAGCACAGGATGATCGCGACTCCCGAAAAAAGGATCCGCCAAGCACAATGAGACTGCTCCCAGCCATCCAAAGTGACCGTTTCTGTCTGATAGCCTAGATTCAAGTTGAGGGCTTCATCTCTAAAAACACCATACCCTTTCACCAAGTCAGGAGTCTCAGCACTTTCAACAATATCCACCCCTAGAAAGCAGCCAGCGCCAACTGTCGTCGGGATATAGACGCGATCACCTAACAGCCAGCTATGCTTTTCATCCGCAGTGAGGTTGACTGTAATTGTTTCTGGATCTTTGACGGTGGTCCCTACAAGGGAGAGGCGTCCTAATCCTTGGTAGAGCCGATACCAGAAGCTTGGATCGTGACCGAAGACATATGCAAGGGCTTCAAAGGGAACGCCAAAGCGTCTAAGATACAGGGCTTTCTCCACCTCATCCGTCATCCCCACCATGTAAGGCAATAGAAAAGCGGGACGAATTTGATACACTGCTTCGTTGGCGACCAGCTTGATTCGACGAGTCGTGATATCTCGTTTCTTGGAATGGATGGAATCATGAAGCCAGTAACCTTCAGAAATGCTGGAGGGAAAGAGTTCAGGGTGTGTTGCAATCCTTTGGGGATGACAAGGTACTTCAAATCTAGAGTCAGCAGTAGATAGGGCAGTGTGATTTCAAAGAAAATAGGGTGGCCGAAACGACTACCCTAT
>NZ_JANQOP010000156.1 GCF_028285745.1 Acaryochloris sp. IP29b_bin.137
CGAGCATGGATGAAGCGTATATGCTCAAGGTTCTGGGCGCTTCTATTCCATTACAGTCTAGCCTTTCAGAGACGTAATTTTCTTGCGCTTACCCTGGGGATAGAACCTTTACTTTGTATCGCTGCGACCGAAGAGAGTAGTATAACTAGAATTCATCCATTAATTCATGAGCAACACCATAACACTTCAACGATGCTACAAATCAAAGGCTCCCAACTTCTAGCAGAAATTGTAGCCAAAATCCACCATCGACAGAATAGTCAAAACATATTTGATGCAACGATTGAAACGATTCAACAAATATTAGATGCAGATCGTGTTGCAGTTTTTCAGTTAGATGCTAGTTCAAACTTTGCTGATGGAATATGCATAGCGGAAAAAGTGGTTGCTCACTATCCATTAGCCAAGAATTTAAACGTATTCGATGATTGCTTTGGTGAACGTCTTGCAAAGAAGTATCTGTTTGGACATGTGTTTGCTGTCCGTGACATCTATGATGCACAACTCAGTGAGTGTCATATAAAACTGTTGGAGCGATTTCAAATTCGAGCAAATGTAGTGGCTCCTCTTATTCAAAGCAGTCAACTTTGGGGATTACTATGCGTCCATCAATGTTCAGGCCCCCGAGACTGGAAAGAATCTGAAATAGAATTCGTTAAAGAATTAGCCAATCTGTTTAGTGTTGCCTTGAGTCAAGATCAACTAATTCAGACCTCCCAAGCGAATGCGGATCAATTACGGTCGTATCTTCACCAGGCGCAACTTCAAAAAGAGGTGGAATCACGGAAAGCAAAGCATGCCCGTAATATTTCAAAGGTGATAAAGCAAATCCGCCAAAGCTTAGATACCAAACAGATTTTTACCTCATGTACTTACGAAATTCAACATGCCCTTGCATGTGATCGGGTTGCAATCTACCGTTTCCATGCAGATTGGTCGGGAGAATTCATCGTTGAATCAGCAGGGTCTAGCTGTATCCCACTCGTTGAGGAAAATCAAAATACCCAATGGGAGGACACTTATCTACAAGAGCATCAGGGGGGTCAATATCGCAACCAGGAAACAACCCTTACTGCTGATATCTACACACAAGATTATACGGACTGCCACCTAGAAATTCTTGAGTATTATTAAATTCGAGCCTTCATGATTGTGCCCGTGTTTATGGGGAATCAACTTTGGGGGCTTCTGGCCGCCTACCAAAATTTTCAGCCTCGACAGTGGTCAGAGAATGAACTCGAACTGATGCAATTAGCGGCTGATCAGTTAGCGGTGGCCCTGCAGCAGTCTGAATTATTGCATCAGCTCAATGAATCTAAGGAGAAAGCAGAATCAGCCAATAGAGCTAAGGGACTCTTTTTAGCCAATATGAGTCACGAGTTGCGCACTCCATTGAACGTTATTTTGGGGTATAGCAAACTCTTAGGACGTCAGGATAATCTCACAGTTAAACAAAAGAATATTCTGAACACGATTAATCAGAGCGGGTCCCATCTGTTGAGTCTGATCAACAGTGTCCTTGAAATAACCAAAATTGAATCTGGGAAGCTCAGTATTACGATTACGGAGTTTGACCTGCTCACCCTGTTCAGGTCCCTTCAAAGCATGTTTGACCTTAAAGCTAGGGCAAAGGGACTTAGCTTAGAATTTGACCTCGCTCCAGATCTACCACCCATGGTCCAGACGGATGAAAATCGGCTCCGTCAAGTCCTGATCAATCTTCTGAATAATGCCATTAAATTCACAGAGTCTGGTGGTGTTATCTTGCGGGTTTGGATGGATGAACAGCGTCAAAAAACGAAAGACAACCAAGATACTACTGAACCACAACCTATACTCGCTATAGAAGTTAAAGACACAGGACCAGGGATTGAGGCCGAAGAGCTTGATAATATTTTTGATTTATTTACCCAATCGTGTGCGGGACGTAAAGCTGCAGAGGGGGCAGGCTTAGGATTGGCGATTTGTTATGAATTTACCCAGCTATTGCAAGGTGAGATTGACATTGACAGCAAAGAGGGTCAAGGAACGGTGGTGAAACTCCAAATACCCATCAAGATTGACAACGCTTCAACCCAGAATATACCAAGCTATCAGGAAGTTCAGGCCATCGCCCCTCATCAACCGGTTTATCGGATTCTAATCGTGGAGGATCATCAAGACACCCGCCTCATGTTATTGAATTTATTGGAATCCGTCGGTTTTTCAGCCCGTACTGTGAAAGACGGTCAACAAGCCATTACGCTTTGGCAAGATTGGTGTCCACATCTTGTTTTGATGGACTGGCAAATGCCTGGCATGAATGGCTATCAAACAGCCCAGAAAATTCGACAACTTGAATCTCAAAGTCATCCATCTTGCTTACAGGAGGTTGAAAAACCTTTGTTACGGGAAGGCAGTCCTAATACAGAACCTGCTGTCCCACTGGAGAGAACCATCATTATTGCTCTAACAGCGAGTGTATTTGAAGATACACAACAAGAATCTGCTGTAGCTGGGTGTGATGACTTCGTTTGCAAACCGTTTCAAGAAAGTGTCTTGTTCCAGACTATAGCGAAGTATTTAGGAATTCAGTATACGTATAGAAACTCGGATTTAGAAGATGGTACTTCAGAACATTGTATATCGTCTAAACCTAGAGATTTCACAGAGCTGTTAGCTGAGATGTCTCTATTGCCTAAAGAATGGTTAAGTTCTTGCGAGCAAACTGTTTTAGGGCTGGATGAAGAAAACTTCCATGATATGTTGTCTGATATATCATTCCAGTATCCAGAATTAACTCGAGAACTTAGTCATCTCCTTAAGAATTTAAGGTTTGATATTATCTTAGACTTAATTCAACAGGCCATAAATCAAACTAGTAATGAGTAATTAAGAGAAACAAATGCTGATATTTAGTAAATTCTGATAGGCAATAATTTTCAAAAAAATTGATGAAGGATTATAGTCCAAAAATATTGATTGTTGAAGATAATATCGATAATATCAACATCCTTACTGAAATGCTCAAGGAGCAGGCGTATAAAGTCAGACGTGCCGTAAACGGCGCTATTGCCCTCAGAAGTATCAATCAGGTTTCTCCTGATTTAATTCTCTTAGATATCCTTTTACCTGATCTGTCTGGGTACGCCCTTTGCCAGCAGCTTAAGGCAAATCACCAAACCTGCCATATCCCCATTATCTTCATCAGCGCTTTATCTGACCCACAAGAAAAAGTTAAAGCTTTTGAGATGGGAGGTGCAGATTACATCACGAAACCCTTTGCAACGGCTGAAGTCTTTGCTCGCATCCAAAACCAATTGCAACTTAAAGCCGCGAAAGCTGAAATTGAAGCACTCAATTCAGAACTTGAAGAGCGGGTTCAAGCCCGTACCACACAGCTTTCCAAGGCGAAAGCGACCCTGGAGGAACAGTTTGAAGAACTCAACTGGGCAGATCAGGCATTAAAAGACAGTGAGGCTCGCTTTCGAGCTTTGATTGAGAACACGTCCGATATTGTCTTGCTCGTTAACTCTGAAGGAATAGTCCATTACATTAGCCCTTCGGTACACCGAAATTTACAGTTTTTCCCCACAGATTTCCTACAACAACCTCTGAAACATTGGATCCATCCTTTGGATCAACCTCAGCTCGTGCAAATGCTCAAGGAATCTCTTGCCTCACACGAGAATTCGATGACAATGGAGCTACGCTGGAAAACCGTGGAAGATACTTGGGTTGTATTTGAGGTGATTGCTCAGCAATTTACTGATAATACGGGATTCTCTGGTGTCGCGCTCAATGCCCGCGATATTAGTGAACGCCAAAAAATTGAGGCCATTCAACAGGCCCTCCAACAAGAACAGAAATTGAGCCAAATGAAGCTCAGGTTCTTCTCCATGACCTCTCATGAGTTTCGAACCCCCTTAAGTGTGATTCAGATTGCGACAGAGTTATTGATGAATTCTATTGCTGAAGGGAAAACTGCCAGAAATATCCGCAATATTCACCGAATTCAATCTATTGTCCAGCAATTAACGGATATGCTTTCGAATATACTTGATATAGCTCGAATGGAGGCTCAAAAACTAGAAATCAAGCCTAAACCATTTCACCTCAAAGTTTTCTGCGATGACCTAGTTGAAGGACTAGAAGTAGCGGATCAAGGTGAGCCTCGGATTCAATTAAGCTACCGGGGCCAATTCGGTGAAGTGATGATGGATGAGAAGCTATTGCACAAAGTACTAGCGAATTTACTGACGAATGCCTTAAAATACTCGAATTCTGAACAGATAGTA
>NZ_JANQOP010000178.1 GCF_028285745.1 Acaryochloris sp. IP29b_bin.137
CCATAGTTTTTTGGCCATTACTGCTGACCAAGCACTCGCCCAAGCTAAACAGGTCGATGCTAAGTTAGCTGCGGGGGAAGAGATTGGTTTACTAGCGGGGATTCCCATTGGTATCAAAGATAATATGTGTACCAAGGGAATTGCTACAACCTGTGGGTCAAAAATTCTTAAAAACTTTATCCCCCCTTACGAGTCTACAGTAACCCAAAAGTTGGCGGCTGCGGGGGCAGTCATGGTGGGTAAAACCAACCTAGATGAATTTGCCATGGGCAGCTCGACGGAGAACTCTGCCTACCAAGTCACGGGCAATCCCTGGGATGTGTCCCGCGTGCCGGGTGGGTCCTCGGGGGGCTCGGCTGCAGCAGTGGCGGCTGATGAATGTGTGGTCTCTATTGGGTCGGATACGGGGGGGTCCATTCGGCAACCTGCAGCCCTCTGTGGCGTAGTCGGCCTCAAGCCCACCTATGGATTGGTGTCTCGCTTTGGCCTAGTGGCCTATGCCTCCTCCTTAGATCAAATTGGTCCCTTTGGTCGCACCGTCGAAGATGCAGCCATTCTCTTACAAGAAATCGCAGGTTACGATCCCCAAGACTCCACTAGTCTTAAGGTCGACATTCCGAATTATTCCCAGTCTTTAATTCCTGACCTCAAAGGGAAAAAGGTGGGCGTAATCACCGAAACCTTTGGAGAAGGACTGGATTCGGTTGTAGAAAAAGCGGTTCGTAAGGCGATCGATCAATTAGCTGAACTGGGTGCTGAGGTACAAGAGATTTCTTGTCCGCGCTTCCGCTATGGGTTGCCCACTTACTATGTGATTGCTCCTTCGGAAGCCTCTGCGAACTTAGCCCGTTACGATGGCGTTAAATATGGCTACCGTACCGAAGAGCCTGATGATCTAATGTCCATGTACACCAACACGCGGGCAGAAGGCTTTGGAGCTGAGGTTAAACGTCGAATTATGATCGGCACCTATGCTTTGTCTGCGGGCTATTACGATGCTTACTACCTAAAAGCCCAAAAGGTTCGCACGTTAATCAAGGAAGACTTTGAAAAGGCGTTTGAGAACGTGGATGTTTTGGTTTGTCCCACCACGCCAACGACTGCATTCAAGGCAGGTGAGAAAACAGATAATCCACTGAGCATGTATCTCTCTGATTTGATGACAATTCCAGTTAATCTTGCAGGGTTACCTGGGCTCAGTCTCCCCTGTGGTTTTGATGACCAAGGTTTACCAATTGGGTTACAGATAATTGGTAACGTTTTACGGGAAGATCAGGTACTCCAAGCTGCCTATGCTTATGAGCAATCTACGGAATGGCATCAAGCGTCCCCCCAACTTTAACCCCAACTTTAAAAAGGCCAAAGTTACTCGAATATTCTGGAGCATCTCCAAGCCTGCGGAATAGAAGCGTAAACATCCGTTGAGATCAGCACATCCGACTGCTTTCAGCACCATTACTGAAATATGCACTTCTATCGACTCTACGGTCTGATTTTTCAGTCGGCCTTTCAGATTATCAACTTAGCAGAACTATCATCTGTAACGCAGGAACCAGACGTCACCATTGAACGGGTAAGTGATGGCAATATTAGTGATTATGTGCCCTCAGAGGTTGCTCAAAAACCCATTGCAATTCAAATGGGCCAATCGAGTGCCTTGGTTTATCTGAAGAACACAGGCGTATTTATGGTTCAAGGGGGGTGCAAAATTATACTTGTCACCACCCAAAACCCACAGCAGGAACACATTTGTCAAGCCTTATTGGGAGTCGTATTGGCGATTTTATTCCATCAACGGGGCTCATTCATACTCCACGCCAGTACAGTTGCCATCGGAGAAACCGCTGTTGCCTTTCTGGGAGACTCAGGTGCTGGTAAATCTTCGGCTTTAGCGGCGATGATCACTCAAGGATTCGTAGGGGTCACCGATGACCTCACAGCGATTCAAATCTGCTCAGGTCAAGCCTTGATTCAGGCTGGTGTGCCTAGGATGAAATTGTCCGCTGCAGTTGCCGACCGGCTAGAGCTTGCTAGAGCAAATACGCTCTCCGATGAAGAATCTATATTTTATTTCTCCTCAAGCAATAACTTGGAGCCCTTTCCTTTACAGCGTCTGTATATTTTGGATTATGGTCCAAACTGGTCAATTAGACCGATCTCCCAGCAACGAGCCATCATTGAATTACTGCGTTTTTCTGGATTAAAGTCTGTTTTGCCTATCCGCAACCGTCACCATTTTAGGCACGTCTCACAACTAACTACTTGTGTCGGGGTTTATCAGCTTCAGCGACCTCAAGGGCTAGATCAGCTGTCTCAATTGCCTAAATTCTTAAAAGACCATATAAGGGAGTACCCGTTATGAAAGAAATTCGCTAAAGTATGAGGTGATAGAATAAAGTTCCGCCATGGAATAAGCGTAATCAGCATGAAAAAAGCTTGGACAACCCCAAAATTAGAGATTCACGGAGCGATTGAAGAACTCACCCAAGTCAACCTTGACGAGCTTCAAAGGATGGGGTCTTTCATGCTTCCTGAGGAAGCCCATGACCTTTTAGCTAGTTTAGGTGGTCTCAACTCATAACCGTTTAGGTGATCTCAACTGATAACCCCGCTGCTTATAGATATATGAAGCTTTAAATCCAGCACTAAAGCATGAGTTTGACCTGACGACTCCTATGAATGCTTAGGCTGCTATGAAGATTAATCCCTTCTTTCTCAGTACATTAAAGAGATTTCGCTTATTTGAGGAAACATAGTTGTTGCAGTAAAGAACATTAAGCCACAACTCAGATTAATTTCCCGTCAAAAACCGTGCTTCTACCGCCAAGAGAAGAAGACTCGCAGCGCTGAAACCTTTATTCTCCATCAGGTGTATCTCACAAACTGGACTTAGACCGAACTCAAATTATTTAACCACGGCTGAACTGACAGGTATGCTGGGATACGTGGGAGTAACTCCGATTGGGTTTTCTGAACTTGAACTCTATCATCTCAGTTTGCTTAGCCACAAGATCCAGCCAGAACAGCCGGAGCTGATCAATTAACCCATTTGCACCTTCTTGCTAGGGAAGATCAGTGGAATTCCACGAAAATATCACCATTGCTGAATATCAAGCCACCGCCAACCACTTTAGAGAGGGGACTTGGGACCATGATGTCTCCCAAAATCGACAGGCATTAGTAAAATGGATGCCCCGAAACCCGGGTCGCATCTTGGACTTAGGCTGCGGACCGGGCCGCGATCTCTTAGCATTCAAATCACAAGGACATGAGGTGGTGGGTCTAGATGCCACTCCCGCTTTTGTGGAAATGGCCCAGCAAATCGGCTGTGAGGTGTGGCAGCAAACCTTCTTGGATCTGCATCTGCCAGACGACTCCTTTGACGGGATTTTTGCCAATGCGTCTCTATTGCATGTGCCTCAGGCCTCGATGGAGTCGGTTCTTCAAAATGTATGGCAGTCCTTGGTGGTTGAAGGAGCGATCGCGCTATCCATGGCCCGAGGTAATCAAGAAGGCTTTGTCAATCGACCTTCCGGGCAGCGGTTTGTCTCCTATTGGGAATATGAAACCCTCGCCCCTTTGGTGCAAGCAGCTGGATTCACCGTAGTGGATCATTACTACCGACCTCCGGGGCTTCCCCAAGATCAGCAGTCTTGGGTAGTGATTGTAGCGGTTAAATCTCAGGCTGGTGGCTGATGGTGTTTGGCTAAAAATCGATCGAGCTGATTGGCAAATAGTTGTCGATCCCGTTGATTTAATGCCGGTGGTCCGCCAGTAACCAGTCCACCTTCCCGCATCTCTTCCATAAAGTTACGCATCGAGAGCTGTTCTCGCATATTGTTTTGCGTATACAGCTCACCTCGGGGGTTCAGAGCATGGCCCAATTTTTTAATCACAGCCGCCGCTAGGGGAATGTCAGCCGTGATCACTAAATCTCCAGCCTGGAGATGTTCCACAATATGGTTGTCGGCCCCATCAAAGCCCGCAGGAACTTGAACCGCATCAATATAATCGGATGCAGGGGGATTGATATATTGATTCGCGACTAAAGTGAGGTGAATTTTGACCCGCCTTGCAGCTCGATACAGAATTTCTTTGATTGCATTCGGGCAGGCATCGGCATCAACCCAAATTTTCATGATTGTTTTCCCGTTCTATTCCTGATGTAGCATGACCTTTAACCCGTTACTTCAACGTTTGGTTCGAGTAATTCAGTCAGTCTAGCTTCTCCATGAATTTGCATAATGGCATAGTCCAGAGACTGTTGGCGAAACGGATGTAGTTGTCGCCTCCATAGGATGAAAGGTTGAGTCCCTTTTTTTGTATTGCACCCCCAACACATCACCAGCATATTGTCTTGGCACAGGGTTTTACTGATATGGTTACGCTTGGGTTCCAGGTGGTCAATGGTGCTATTGGCGACCGCCAATCCTCGCTGACAGATGGGACAAATATCTCCCAGTTTCTGAAGTTGTTGCTCAATCAGTTGACGCGCTTCCGGCGTTTGTCGCCAGTCTTGGTACTGCTCGCGGTATTGGGAATAAACTCGATTCACCGCCGTATGGGCCCGTAGCTTTGACCCTTGCATTTGGTTAAAGAGTTGCAGGCAAGTTTCCATCCGGGTCATCGCTACTGTCCTTGGCTTCAAATTCATAAATATTGTTGACGAGTTCGGTGTGCTGCCAATTCTGAGAGCGTTTGCGCACTTTCTTGACCGTTGATTTGATGGCCGTTGCAGCCTGTTGCATGCGGGCAAAGTTAGACAGGATTTTGGCTTCAACCTGACTTGAAGTGGTCTGGATTTTTTGGGTAATCCAGGTGTATAAATCAATCACTTGCTGCCAGCCTCGGTTGAGGAGCCCCTGCTGTTTGCGCTCTGTATTGAGTTGATGCTGAGTGAGCAAGGTCCGATTATAGGTTTGCAAGTCCCGATAGGACATGTTGTCATGGGTACGCACCATATCCCCTCCTAATCCAGTTGGGCTAATAGCGTTCTTACCAATCTGAGGAGTTCGCTCCGTTCTAAATCGAGGAAATTTCTGAGGAGTTCTTTGAAATATTGCTGATATTTCTCGAGCTGTTGTTCCACATAGTTGAGCTGATTTAAGGCGTAATCTCGCTCATTTTCAATTCGATATTTAACCAAACCATAGCTGCGATTATTTTTGGCAAAATGGCTACGCTGCTCGATCAAAGATCGAATGGCATCGGCCAAATCATCTTGTTCTCTAACGGCATAGAGCAATGCTCGGACTTGATCGGCACTCATGCGTTGGGCAAAGGCGATATCGAGCTGATGAGTCTTTTTGAGTTCGGCAACTGCCGCTTTCTTGGATAGAAGGGCTTCCTGCTTGTCTTGGGGAAAGGAAGAAACGACCATAACCGTTGCCAAAACATCTAGGTCAAGTATACTCATTGCCCCCCAATGAACGTCGGAAATCATGGGTTTCTTTGGGTTTTAAGGCGAGATTTGACTTTAAGAATATTTTTGGGATTAAGAAAAATTCCCCCAATAAGATAGCGATAGACTGTGAATGCACTCTCCTCTGGTGGCTTCATGCCAAATCGCCTTGCCCATTCTGCTAGCCTCTATCTGCGCAAGCATGCTGATAATCCTATTGACTGGTGGCCCTGGTGTGAAGAAGCCCTAGAACGTGCAGCCCAGGAGAATAAACCCATTTTTCTCTCGGTAGGGTATTCCAGTTGCCATTGGTGCACGGTGATGGAAGGAGAAGCCTTCTCCAATCCTGAAATTGCCAAGTATATGAACGCGCAGTATGTCCCCATCAAGGTGGACCGGGAAGAGCGCCCCGATATTGACAGTATCTATATGCAGGCGGTTCAGGCGATGACTGGGCAGGGGGGATGGCCCCTCAATATGTTTCTGTCGCCAGGGGACTTGGTGCCTTTTTATGGCGGCACCTATTTCCCGGAGGAACCCAAATATGGACGTCCTGGATTTCTGCAAGTTTTAGAAGCGATTCGCAGCTTTTATGACACTGAGAAAGAAAAATTAGACACCCAGAAAGAGAAGCTAAGTGGTCATCTGCAAAGCTCAACCGTTCTCAATCCCATTGGTGATCTCCAGCCTGAACTGTTGAGTAAGGGCATTGCCAAGAATACAACGGTGCTGATCAACAAAACCCCAGGGCCGAGCTTTCCCATGATTCCCTATGCTGCGATCGCACTTCACGGATCGCGCTTTTCTACTCCAGAGCAAGAGCAGGCCCAACAAGCTTGTCGCCAACGAGGACTGGATTTGGCCTTGGGTGGAATCTATGACCATGTGGCTGGGGGCTTTCATCGTTACACCGTCGATCCCACCTGGACAGTGCCCCATTTTGAAAAAATGCTCTATGACAATGGCCAGATTGTCGAATATCTAGCAAACTTGTGGAGTACAGGCGTTGAAGAGCCTGCTTTCGAGCGGGCCATTGCGGGGACGGTGGCTTGGCTCAAACGAGAAATGACGGCAGAGGCAGGCTATTTCTATGCAGCTCAAGATGCCGATAATTTCGTCAACACGGACGATCCAGAACCGGAAGAAGGCCGTTTCTATACCTGGACCTACGCGGATCTGACCCATCTGCTGGCACCAGACGAATTCACAGCCATGGCAGATATCTTTCATTTAAGTGCGGAGGGCAACTTTGAAGACGGTCTGATTGTTCTCCAGCGCCAGCAACCTGGAATTGTTAGCGATCAGGTAGAAGCAGCCCTAGAAAAGCTCTTTCAAGTTCGCTATGGAGAACAACCTGAATCACTGACCACGTTTCCCCCCGCTATCAATAATCAGGTGGCTAAAACCCACCCTTGGTCAGGTCGTATTCCTCCAGTGACGGATACCAAAATGATTGTGGCCTGGAATAGTTTGATGATTTCAGGCTTGGCCCGTGCTGCAGCCGTGTTTCAACAGCCGGACTATCTAGCATTAGCCACGAGAGCTGCCACTTTTATTCTCGATCAGCAATGGTCGGAGGGACGATTACACCGCGTCAACTACGATGGCGAAATCGCTGTGATTGCCCAATCGGAGGACTATGCGCTTCTAATCAAAGCACTGCTGGATCTGAATCAAGCCTGCCAAAGCCTAGAGGTGGATCAAGCCAATCGCTGGTTGGAAGCGGCACAAAAGACGCAAGCGGAATTTGATGAGCATTTATGGGCCGTGGATGGAGGTGGTTATTTTAATACGGGCAGTGAAACGTCAGGAGAATTGCTGATTCGAGAAAGGAGCTGGTTGGATAATGCCACGCCCGCTGCCAATGGGGTTGCGATCGCAAATCTGATCCGCCTGAGTTTGGTGTGCGATCGCACCGACTATCTCACGCAAGCAGAACAAGCCCTCCAAACCTTTGGACAAGTGATGGAATCTTCCACCCAGGCCTGTCCCAGCCTCTTTGTCGCCCTAGACTGGTATTTTCACCACACGTCTATTCGGACAGCGGCGACAGACTTAGCAACAACTTATTTGCCCACCGCCGTGTACCGCCAGTCATCCGATGTGCCACCCAACGCAGTGGGTTTAGTTTGCCAAGGCTTTAGTTGTTTAGATCCTGCCGTCACCCTGGAAGAACTACAACAACAAATTACGGACAGCCTTACTCGACATCCGTTGTAGGCTCTGGACTCGCAGCCCCGACTGCGGCCTCACTGCGTTCTTCTGCGGCGATATCTACATTCTGAATAACATAAGGTAGAAATGCCCCTTTAAGCCCCCGTTTAATCCGTTCCGAGGTTTCTTCAAACAGTACAAATAAGGGATACATTTTTTCAGCACCCTCATTAAAAATATGTTGAAAATGCTGCGGCATTTCCCAGGTATAGCCTCGACTTAAGGCAACTTGCGTTTGCCGCCAACGGCTTACTAAATGAGAAAAATCCTCTTGGGGACGATGAATAAAGACTAAGATTTCTACTCCTGTTTTTATTTTCCATTCTGGATCACACATCAATAGTGCCAGATCACAAGGAAGTGAAATGAGTTCATAGGGACTGTCCGAAGATTTCATCTCAGACTGAGGGATTCGGCATCTTACCTGAACCACAGGCAAGGGAATCGTAATCACACTATCGCGGGACCGACGAATACTAGGAATTTTCTCAAAGTAAGGGCGATGCTGCCTCAATAACTCAACAGCATGATGATGATTACTATACGTTGCCAGCAACTCTTCATAATGGGATTGATAAACTGGCATGGTCTTAGTGGGGTGATCTTCTTTATCTATTAGTACCCAGACAAAGCCCAAGATTTGCGATATGAACCTGATTCGAAAGGGGCATATCGCTTATTCTTGACTTTATTGAAGGTCAACTATTTCTATCTTCTCATCAAAATAGATCATTTTTTTGATGTTAAATCGATTTCAACTCATACGAAATTTTTATTCCTCTGTTAGACTTACTTCTTATGATCATCGTGAACAATATTCTAATTGCATAGGACTACATCCAGCTAGCATAGGATGGGCACTCCGGGCATCGGCGACACACCATTGCTACCAAAAATATAGTCATTCTATTCCTGCTCGCCCACGCAAACTTTTCGATTTAAACAACAATACGCTACGCAAACTTTTTTAAATTCAAGCGACAATCTGCGATGACTTTAACGGTTCAGCCAAAGTTGATGCTGAGGCACGGGCATTGCAATACCTGCTTCATCAAAGGCTAATTTCAACCGACGACGTAGCTCTCTAGACACAGCCCACTGTTGCAGGGGTTGGGTCTTAATCCAGACTTTGACCACAGGACCCCGATGGTCAAAATCATCTACGCCCATGAGTTGCGGCGATTCGAGAATATGCTTCTCCCATTCAGGCTCAACGGCCATCGCCTGGGCGGTGGACTGAATCAAATCCAACATCGGATCAACGTCCGCATCGTAGGGAATGGGGATGTTGAGATCGACCCGTGACCACTCGCTGGAGAGGTTCGCCACAATGCGAATTTCACTATTAGGGATGGTGATCAGTTGTCCTTCGGCATTGCGAATTTGGGTCATGCGCAAGTTTAAAGTTTCAACGATGCCGGTATACTGATCGACGGTGATCACATCACCCACCCCATACTGATCTTCCACAATCACTAGGAAGCCATTGAGCGCATCTTTGATAATGCTCTGGGAGGCAAGGGAAAGCGCCACCCCCACTAAACCCACACCTGCTAGTAAGGGACCGACGTCTACTTTTAGCAGGACTAGGGCGACAATCACGCCAATGCTAATCCAAACCGGGACAGCAAAGCCTTTAATGACATTGGCAATAGTGGAGATTCTCAGCAGCATTCGCTGCGACGCCATCGGCGTAAGGAAGGGGGTAACGGTTAAGGCTAGAGCAAAGCGATTGACTAAGGCCCAACTCAAGCGAATCAGCAGGTAGATGCCCAATCCAACCCCCGTTAAGGTGAGAGGCACAGGAAGGCTCTTCAGCAACCAAATATTGATGGGGCGAGTGTAGGGAAAAAGATTCAAGCAGATCAAGAGACAGAGTAACCCTATTGAGATCTGAAGAATACTAAGGACTTGGCGCAGTATCCCAATAAAGCCAACCCAGAGCTGAACGGGGGGAAGCTGCGTTTTACCATCCGTTTTAGGGGCAGCGATGGCCTTGGCAGGTCGCCTTAATCGGCGCTGCAAACGGTGAACAAGGCGGTTCAGCAAAATGGAAAAGCTAATCACAGCGGCGGCAATGATACCCTGCTGCCGCAAGACCTGGGGCTGTCTCTCGATCCTAGCGCGGCGCAGCGCTGCCTCTAAAATAGATTTGATTTGGTCATCTAAGGTGGTGACGTCAAGTCCCCGCAGCTCCGCATCCAGGGTCGTAATCGTCATCAAATGCTGATCATCAACATAAATGACGGGTAGATTATTACTGATCCGAATGTCTACCAGGGGGTCGGCTGTATTGGAGCGGAGATACTTGCGTTTGCTGGTCTCTAGACTGTCCTGGACGGCTTGAATGCGCTCAGCTAGATTACCTTTAGTAGCCGCGATTTTGAAGAGACGGCGACCATCTAACCAAATCCAATCCGAAACCAGAGGGTTCGACAGGTTAGGAATAATCAGCGGCTGCTGGGTTGAAGGGTTGGCGATGGGACTGGGGGCTTGAGCCCAGCCCGGGGCATGTAAAAGAAGCGTTAAGATAACGCTAACTAAAGCAAGAATCAATCGACGGCGGATGGCAGGCATTCACTGTTTGGATGGCGTCTCAATGTTCTAGACTGGCTGCCAATGCCGCTCGACTATCTTCTCTAAGGTTTGCACTTAAGTAGCAACTGTTGCTCGATTTGGCTTTAATGCAGCAGGAGCCCAGTTTAGAACATCATTCAGAATAGCAGCTGGACCTTGATTTAGGGGCCAAGCAAAGGCATGGCGGAAGGCATTCTCCTGACAAGCTCTCAGTTGATCGAAGCTAATCACATCTTGGGTGAGGAGGGTTTCGTACTCAAAGGGTAGACGAACATTGTGGAGACCCGCGTTGTCAGTGCAAATGGCCACATCGACTCCAGCATCAAAACAACGATCAAACACCACTTGCAGTTGCTGAATACTTTGTAAGGTTCCGGTTTTTAGATAAGTGGTGGGGCAAATCTCCAAGCATTGCCGGCGTTGAGCAACGGCAGGTAGAAGTTCTGGATGCTGCAAGGGGATTTGGATACCGTGACCAATCCGCATCAAATAAGGCAAGAGTTCTGGATGGGCACCGCCTTCGGTTTCATAGAGATGGCAGGTGGTTTTAAGGTTTAGAGAGCGGGCATAGGCATAGAGATCGACAAATTCATCAATGCGATCGCAATACAAATCATCTCCACCAGCTAGGTCAATCCCGCAGACATACTCCGGCATTTGGGCGGCAATCTCAACAATGGCTCGGTTGACCTCATAGGGCAAGCGCGCATGCATACAGAGGATTTGGCTGGTGACGATGGGATATTCTTTGACCTGACTCGCCTGACCAACAATTTCGACAATCTCCGCCGTTTGATCAATCCGTTCTGTTTGGCTGAGCTGGTCTGAGGTGCGCAGATAAGGGGTATACCGCATCTCCATATAGGCCAGATTCTCGAACACGTAAGCGCCACGAATCAGGCGATAGATAAAGTAAGGCAGGGTTTCACGAGTTTGAACGCTTTCTACCAGGGTATGCAGTTCTAGGTACTCGGCTAGGGATTCCCGAGGGCGACAGTAGAATTCTTCAAACTGAGGATAGTCCGTAAAGGGTTTTGCCAAATCGGGGCGGTTGCGCTTGAAATATCGCCACAAAATCCGTGGCACCACCGATCCGCCTAAATGTCGATGCAACTCAGCGTATAAAGACACAATGACCCCTTGCTATGCCAGCCGGAAACTTCTCTTCAATATAAGAAATATTTTTAGAGTTGTGTGGTTAAGAATTCATCCCAAATTGGACATATCCAGTAACGCAAAATTCATTCTATTTTTCCGTATCTTGCATAACGAATTGAGCCTATCCCTCTTTTATCACTTTAGTCAGATAAAAAATAGACTATTCTCAGTGTCTATTTTTCTGATGAGTGATGTCAGCTTCAAGAAGTCCAGAATC
>NZ_JANQOP010000179.1 GCF_028285745.1 Acaryochloris sp. IP29b_bin.137
CGATCCAGATTGTCCAAAATGGATAAAAATCGAAGATTCTCCCCAACTCTAAGCTCTGAAACCAAGACTATGACTGGCTTTATTTATGCAACAACGCCGTACGCAACATCTATAGACGAGATCGGATCCGATATCTACGCTGTCGTTGCTGTGGGGAAGAGTTTAGTGAACGCAAGAACACCGCCTTTTGGAATACCAAGATTTCAGAATCTCGAGCTATCGAGGTAGGTCGTCAAATTGCAGAAGGGACATCTATCAAGGGAACATCACGCCTGACTTACACCCACCCAGATACAGTGAAACGTCTGACCCTCAAGTTTGGTCAACATGCTCAGGACTTTCATGAACAGGAAGCTCAATTACTCGATATCGACGTACTAGAGATGGATGAGCGTCATGGATACGTCGCCAGCAAACAGCAGCAGTGTTGGGATGCGGTATCCATTGATGCTGCTAGTAAGTTCATTGTCCAAGTGGAAGCTGGTCCTCGTGACACAAACCTGATAGATAGGCTGATGCGAGCTACTCACAGACGACTAGCCCATCCCCAAGACCTGGTGTTGATGACCGATGGAGAAGCGAGTTATCGAACCCACTTTCCGGTCATCTTCGGGGTGTCCTACCTCCCCCCCGTCAGACCACCATGGGGCGACCTCCCAACCCCAAGTATCGAATTCCCCGAACCCTTGCCCACGTCCAAGTCATCAAACATCGTCAGGGAAAAAAGTTAGAAGCCGTAGAGGTGAGCAAAGCTCATGGGAGCTGGCAACGGATCAACCAGGCTCTAGAACAAATGGGTTACAACATCCCCAACACTTCAACTGTAGAGCGTTTCAATGGCACTGCACGGCGGATGAATGCTCATCAAGCCAGACGCTCACTTGCTTTCGCTCACTGCAGTAAAACTCGTCAGGCTATTGCCTGGTGGAGTGCAACCGTTTACAACTGGGTGAGAGAACATCGCAGTTTACGAGCTTCTCTGAAAGTACCCCAGGGTAAAAAACGCTTTCAGCAAAGAACTCCTGCCATGGCTGTTGGATTAACTGAACACTTTTGGACCGAAGCTCAGATCCTCAGAACACCTGTTTATATAGCTTCTAAAGAATAGGGGGATGAGATAATCTCACTTAACTACCTTCAGAGGAAATAGGGCTCGAAAGTTCAAATGCTTATTCAATAAGGACTAAGGAAATCTAGATCCTCTTAAGAGACCAGTGCCTAGACATAAACTAGCAAGAAAAGCATACTAATCTTGTAATGGCTTAATTAGAGATGGATTTGCAAGAACTGCAGGATGAACCGTTAAGCGAAATTGCCGTTTTAAAGGCTCCTTAGAGTCTCTGAAGTGCTGAATGACTGCTTCAATGGAAGAGCCAATTTCTAGATTTGGCTCTTCCGAAGGCTCATACCCTACAGTTTCAATAAGTCCACGGATTTCAATTCCCGGTATATCTACAAAATAGCCAAAATGGGCATGACTGCGAACAATAACTCTTACCTTTTTGCCTCTTGGGAAGCATTTCATTACTTCACTTGTAGGGGTGATCATTTTTTTCTTCCTCTAGATACGCTGATAGTAGCCAGTTAGATAATTTAGTCGCCTGATCGTTCAATCTTTATCTAAATTCTTTGTGAAAATCAAGGGAGATCAACTTAACCTCCTGATCATAGAACATAGTTGAGAAGCATATTCCAGCAGAATGGAAGCCATGCAAATCTTGGTTGAATCCATCTAAGGCCAGAAGAACTTTAAAGACCCCAAATCTAATATTGGGAAACGACTCTAGAAAGTAGGCTTTTGTCACAATATCGATCTGAATCTTGTTTGGGATTTCAATCCAAGTATCATTAAGCTCAACTTTATTATTTCCATCATCTACAATTTCCCTGAGGTCTGCCAATATTTTGTCATCTGGAATAATCTGATTTAATAAATTAGCTAATGGTTCAGCCACTTTCGATGACCTTTTCTCACAATTTAATAGGTAATGGACAGAGATAACACTTTTTCAGAAGTGTAAGTTGAGCCTCTCCTTTATGCACTTGAGCTATCCGAGGTATGCGATCGCATTTGATCGTGAAACCTTCCATCTCAATTTTCTGTCAGGAACCCCAAGCTGGGTTCTTTTCGATCAAGAACGCAATGTCTTATCTAGCTGGTTTGGACATCGGTCTGAAGAAGAGGTTGAAAGTATGCTAAGTCCCTATTTAGGGAGTGTTGCCAGTGTACAGTAATGGACCAATAGGAGTGTGCGGTTGCTTTGGAATGATAGCTGACAATATGACTTCAATCGATTGTTAAATATGGAAATGGTAAATTAGTCAGACACGTCTACCTTTTCCATTCACAAGAAACGAACGATCAGTATTTACGAGTAGGTGTATAAAGGACTTTATTAGGTTATGAGCAATGGTCCCATCAGTCAGTTTAGTAAAGATTTCGTTCGTCTACACGTCATTAAAGATGAACTTGATACAGCCTATAAACTTATGGCTGAAGATCGAAAACGCGAATTAAAAGCTTTAAGTTGGTCGGAGGCTGTGATTGGAGATTTTGACGTTTAAATGTAGATTCGTGGTGGTTTAAATTTGGGTTTTCCATAGGTAGCTAGAATCAAAACGAATGAGCTTAGCTAAGGTCTATTCCGTTTATGCTTATCAAGCAGTAAAAGAATTTCATTGGCTAAATCATTAGCTTGTTCAGGAGTTTCACAACGGCTAGCTTGAAATCGTTCTACTATCGCACCCTCATTGCTCAGAATGCGAGTTCTAGCATTTGCTTCGGCGGGTGTTTCTTTGTGGACAGTATCTCCATCAATCTCAAGGCAAAGGATAACTCCATCTTTCACAATAATAAAATCAGGTTCTATTCGTGAATATTCTTTGCCACCTTTCAAGAACACAGGAAGAGGAGCAAAAGCTACTCCTTTGCTTTTTAGAGCTTTGTATATATTGATTTCGGGGCCTGATCGAAAGAGTAATCCATCACATTGACGACTTGCAATATTATTTGAACGGACACGTCCTTGATTTGTAATGCCTTCACCAGCAATCCAATTGCGGGCTACATATTGCCAGTTCTTTGATTCGATAAGTTGTGGGGAAATCTCTATCTTTACCCAAATTTGACCATAACGATTTAAAAAAGTAGTTAGCTTTTCTTCAATGTCTTGAGAAATTGATCCGAGATCAGCATTGACTTCTACATAAATCCTTTGGGGGACTTCCAAATATACGGAATAAATTTCTGTGCCACCGTTCCAATTGTCATGATCAGTCAAAGCTGCAGAAATTTTTGCGTTTGAAAGAATAGAAACAATCTTGGCATTTCCGTCATAAGCATATAGCCGTGCAACGTTTTGAATTAGGAGATCGATATCATTTTCAAAGTTACCAGTTTGCGGCATTGATTCTTAATTCAGTTTGGTCTTGTAGATTCTAACGTTTCCAACTATCCACCATGTCAACCTAACTTGAGGGTAAAAAAATAAGCTAAAGGGAATGTACTATCAAGCGATTACATTTTCTTCCAATACCTTCTCAGACTCAGATAATTCCCAGGTCGTATCTGCTGCCAATTTCAGGGTGCGCTTGTGGTAGTTCGTTAACGTTGATCGGTGGCCCACACTCAAAAAGGTTGTTTCCAGATGCTGTAACTGCTCATATAGCGAAGCTTCATTGCTCAGATCCAAAGCACTAGTTGCCTCATCGAGAATGGCATATTGGGGCTTATTCAGTAACAGCCGAGCAAACGTTAGCCGCTGCTGTTCACCCAACGACAAAACCGAAGACCAATCTTCCACCGCATCAAAACCGTCAAACCGTTCATCTAGATCCGGTAGATTAATTTGCTGCAAAATGGCCTTAAGCTCTTTGTCACTGGCCTCAATCTCCATATTGGGATAAATCATCTGGTCCCGGAGACTGCCCACAATCATATAGGGTCGTTGAGGTAGAAAGAGGATATCGCCAGCTTGAGGACGGTGGATGGTGCCTTGGCCTGAATTCCATAACCCGGCCATTGCCCGCAGTAAGGAACTCTTACCGCAACCACTTGGCCCCTTGACTAAAAGCCCTTCTCCTTCTGATAAAGCAATGGAAAGATCGGTAATTAAAGTTCTCTGATAATTGGGGGTCATCAAGGTTAGCTCAGCCAGGGATAAGCCTTCCCCTTCCTCTACCGTGAAGGTGGGCTGGGTGAGTTCTTCTTCAGCATCAGACGCCGTCGATTCCTCTTCCGTCTGACTCGGCTGTTCCAAACTTTCGGCAAAGGTATAGAGACGGTCGATGCCAGCCCCAAAGGAGGTTAACTCTTGGAAACGGGCCACAATCAAATTCAACGAAAAGAAGATTCGAATAAACGCGCCTTGGGCTTCGGAGACTTTACCTACCTCTAACTCACCTGCAAAGATACCAGGAGCGACGACAATGGCAGGTAGGATAAAAGGCAAAAACTCATAGGCATTGGAAAACACGTTCAAATTCAACTGCCAAATAATCAGGTTCTTGAAATTATCAAAGGCTTCCATAAACCGCTCTTTCACCTGATCGGCTTCCTGTTGCTCCCCCCGATAAAAGGCGATAGATTCCGCGTTTTCGCGAATGCGCACCAGGCTAAACCGGAAATCGGCTTCCTTTTTCAGTTGGGCAAAATTGAGCCTGACTAGTCCTTTACCAAATACCCCCACCGTCACCACGGTACCCAGAACGGCATACAGCACTAAAAACAGCACCAAAGAAGAGGAAATCTTCCATAACACGCTGCTAAAGGCGATTATCCCCAACAGGGAATCCACAATAATCAGCAGAAAGGTCAGGGACTCTTGGGTAAAACTTTTGACATCTTCAGCAATTCGCTGGTCCGGGTTATCGATATCTGTATGTAGGTTGTTGAGATTGTAGTAGGCGCGATTGCTGAAGTAGTTATCCACGTAGCGATTCGTCAGCCAGCGTCGCCACTGTAACCCTAAGAGATCGCGTAAATAGGTATAACCTGCAAAAATAGGTGCATAAGCCACCAGCACCCCCAGGAAAATCATTATGGTTTGCCAAAACCGGGCTTCATCCTGGGCGGAAAGGGCAGAAATCATTACCCCTCGGCGATTATTCAGGAGTACGCTTAAGCCGGTATAGCCCAGAGAAAGCACCATCACCAGTAGGAGCAATCCCCGTGCTTTCCACTTTTCCTCGCTATTCCAGTAGCTAATGGCGATTTTCCAAAACCGCCCCAAAACCTGCAAATTAAATCGTTCCATTAGTCCTTATCAATAACCCGTCCCATACCTGACGTTAACCTAGTTAAGGTAAGAAGGGTTGATTGCCCGTTAACGGTTGAATCTATGTCTAACTCCCCCACGCCTCGGCAGATCCTAGAAACATTACTGCCGCCCCTAAGATTAGCGGCTGCCTATGCCAAAAATATTCAGCCCGTGATTGCTGCCTGCCCAGAAAAAACCGATCAACAGAATCACTTTGGTGCAGCCTTGTCGGATGCCGATCTATCTATTCAAACGATGGTGGAAGTGGCTCTTCTGGGGGCTTATCCTCAAATCCGGTTTTATGGGGAAGAGTATGAGAAAACGGCCAATACCAAATATTTTCGAGCCATTGATTTGGGGCCGGAAGGGGATTATTTAGTCACCCTCGATCCCATTGACGGCACCCGCTTTTACCTGGATGGTCATGATAATTATCAGATTATTGTGGGCGTCCTTAATCAGGATGAGTACGAGGCCGTATTAGCGATTTCTCCGGCTCAGGATTGCTATTACTATGCCCTGCGGGGAGTGGGCACTTTTTCGGGTCCCCTCCATGCCCCCTTAGACCAGTGCCAGAAGCTACAGATAGAAAACCCTAAACCCCTGATCTACTTGGGCTGGGGACTGTCAGATCAGATTCCCGATGTCAGTCCTGCCTACCAAATCAACGACTTAAAAACGGCCTATTCCGACGAGCAGTTTGCCCCAAATATCAACGCCATCCTTAAGGAAGACTTTGCAGGGGCAATTTTGGAATCAGGCAAATTTATTGACGGTGCTGCCATCACCTTCTTAGCCCAAGAAGCAGGCTGTATAGTTACCACCTGGACCGGAGAGCCTTTGCCTCCTTTATGTTCCAGTCAGAACTACCAACGACCCGGCTTGATTGTGGCATCATCCACGACTGTCCACCAGCATCTTTTGCAGGCAGTTGAAAAATACTGTCCAAAGATCCTTATTTAGTCGGTAAAAAAGAGTTCATTTCAAAGACGTTCCGCCACTAGATGCCAATGCCAAGACGCTTGCTTTTGATGCACTTGATCGGCACTGGTCTTTTAAGAGGATCTAGATTTCCTTAAAGCGTGTTTGAAAAGTCATCCAGGTAGAGTTGAGAAGCTCAATACGTTAGCCTCTCAACCTGAAAATGGTACGAAAACCCTTTGGGGATGACAAGGTACTTCAAATCTAGAGTCAGCAGTAGATAGGGCAGTGTGATTTCAAAGAAAATAGGGTGGCCGAAACGACTACCCTATCC
>NZ_JANQOP010000180.1 GCF_028285745.1 Acaryochloris sp. IP29b_bin.137
CGATCCAGATTGTCCAAAATGGATAAAAATCGAAGATTCTCCCCAACTCTAAGCTCTGAAACCAAGACTATGACTGGCTTTATTTATGCAACAACGCCGGTAAGATTCAAACCCACACCATTGAATATGTACCTCCTTCTTATCCCTAAACTGAGTCACCAGTAACGGGATGATATCTGCGGTTTCTTCTAGTGAAGTCTGATCATTGATGCAATGTCCTTCTTGCCTAAGCGCCCGATTTATCTGGATTGCCAAGCCACGACCCCAGTAGACCCAAGAGTCGTGGAGGCAATGCTGCCCTACTTTACGGACTGTCCAGGAAACCCTTCTAGCAATAACCATCTCTATGGCTGGGAAGCAAAAGCAGCAGTTGACCTGGCGCGGGAGACGATTGCTCTGGCTATTGGCGCGGACCCCAAGGAGATCGTGTTTACCAGTGGTGCGACGGAGGCCAATAATTTAGCAATTAAGGGCGTAGCGGAAGCCTATCTTAGCAAGGGACGACATCTGATTACGATGCAGACGGAACATAATGCCGTTTTAGAACCCTGCAAGTATCTGGAAAAACTGGGATTTGAGGTGACGTATCTGCTGCCTCAACCGGATGGACTGTTAGACGTGGAGCGTCTGGAACAGGCAATTCGACCCGATACGATTTTGGTGTCGGTGATGGCGGCCAATAACGAAATTGGGGTTTTACAGCCGCTGGCTGAGATTGGTCAAGCCTGTCATCAGCACAATATTCTATTTCATACGGATGCAGCTCAGGCCATTGGCAAAATCCCCTTAGATGTAGAGTCGATGCAGATTGATTTGCTGTCGATCACCGGGCATAAACTCTATGGCCCGAAAGGGATTGGGGCGCTATATATTCGTAATCGCAATCCCCATGTGCAAATTGCAGCTCAATTACAGGGGGGTGGGCAAGAGCGCAATATTCGCTCGGGTACATTACCAACGCCTCAAATTGTGGGTTTAGGGAAAGCGATTGAGTTGGGGGTTGCGGAGCAATCGACAGAGATGGAGCGGCTAACGGGGCTGAGGACTCATCTCTGGCAGAAGTTGCAGGGGTTAGATGGACTTCACTTGAATGGACATCCCCAACTACGAATACCCGGGTGTTTGTCGGTGAGTTTTGAAGGCGTAGATGGCGCAGCGTTGTTATTAGAATTGCAGCCCTATGTGGCGCTATCTTCGGGATCGGCTTGTGCGTCGACTAAACCCACTCCTTCTCATGTATTGACGGCTTTAGGGCATTCTCCGAAATTGGCACGCTCAACCTTGCGATTTGGACTGGGGCGGTTCACAAGCTTAGATGAGGTAGACCAATCAGCTCAGTATGTCATTGAGATCGTCAAACAGCTACGAGGACAGGCTTACCCCTAGGAATGGACTCATTCATGCTCTATCTTGTTGGCTCCAAGACTGTCGCCTTTGGCTATGATTCAAGAACCATAAGTTTTAGTCCAAAAGCAAAGTGATTGCTGCTCCATATTTATCGCTTTGAGTACCAGCCAGACCAGTCTAGACCAAAACTGAGATAGGAATAATGGCTCGCGAGTGACCCGCAAACCTTGAGTACAATGTTATCGGTTTACAAGAGTTGCTAGTTGTACAGGGTTTAGGTGGGTATCGGCGCCAGACCATCAAGGATGGTGGTGTTGTCCCTCTGCCCGCGCCTTAAGATTTTCCCACACGGTCAACGTTCTCCTCAATTTCCTGAACCTCATGACACTCCCAGCCCATCTCCTCATTCAGGCCATGTATGAGGCAATTAATGAGCGCAATGTCGCCAAAGCCTTGGAATGTATTGATCCAAACTGTTGCTATCAAGACCTGAACTTTGTTCAACCCTTTCAAGGGAAAGCAGCGGTTGAGGCGCTATTTACCGAATCTTGCCAAGGGATGCCCGCAGATTTGCGGTTTGTGGTGGACGACATTACGGAAGGAGATGCTCTAGCGGTGGGCGTTCTTTGGCATGTTGAGCTAGGTGGGATTCCCCTACCCAATGGACGCGGGGTTAGCTTTTGCCGACTGTCTGAGGAGACGGGAAAACTCATCTTTGCACGGGATTTGGTTGAACCCGTTATTAAGCCGGGGAAAGGAGCCTTTTTCATCCTGCGGTTGATTGCCCCCTTAATACGGTTGTCGCTCAAACCAACCGGGACCGCAGCGTTAGGGAAAACAACATCGCACACAGCCAACCCAACGGACCTGCCGTCTCAACAGCCATGGCTATCGAGGCTGTTATGGCTTTTGGCAGGGGCCTATATTTATATCCTGTTTCTTTCTCCACCAGGACAGATTATGCCTGGAGAGCCTGTGTGGGCGATTCAAGCAGAAACCTGGCAAGAAGTGCTGAATGAATCCCTCAACTTCTTTTTTATTTTGCCTCTGGTCAACGCCCTTGGCATTCACTACCTAGAGGCTCCCCTTGTCCATCCCGTAGATCAAGCCTTTTTTAACGTTGTGATTGCTTGGATCTTTATTTTCTTGCCCCTACTTCTGGCCGATGTACGCAGTCGAAAGCTGCCCAAAGTGGCGATCTGGAGTATGGCTCTCTTTCTAACCAATGCTTTTATGATCCCGTATATGGCTATGAGAGCCGCCATGCCGCTCCCTGAAGCGGTTCCATCCCCTTCAAAAGGGCTTTTGGCTCGTATCTTTGGTTGGACAGGGCTTTTGGTGAGTGGGATGGTGCTGTTTTGGTTTGGGTTTGTCGGACCCGAATTTGGCACTGTGGCCGAACGGCTCCAATATTTTGGGACTCAGTTAACGACGAACCGGGTGTCCGTCGCGTTTTGTGTTGACTTGGTATTCTTTACGCTTTTTCAGATTGTGTTGTTAGGCGCTGTAGAACCAAATCCTCAGAAACGGTGGCTGCGCTTTATTCCCTTTTGGGGCTTGGTGACTTGGCTGATCATTTAATGTTCAGGGATATTCAGCCATTGAGAGATTGGATATCTCACGATCGGTTTTCAACGCCCTAGCCGTAACCTTTAGTTAGCTGATATCGGTTCAATATCTGGAGTTCAGTATCGGGTAATGTGACTGCAGGTCACGCCATCGGAACGTTATCTGACTGGAGTAAAAATGGCTTTTCTCAAATACACGATGCCATCCAATTTGCCTTGTTACACAGACTGGGATTTCCCCATGTTTCCAGGAACGTTCCTTTTCTCCATGACGGATATAATTGCCGTTTTCCAAAAGCACATCGAGAAAGACTCCAAATATGCTCACAACTGGTCGAAAGATAGTGGAATTTACAAAGAATATCTTGACTGCCAAGACGTGCTGAAATGGCTCCAAGTCAATAATTGCAATGGAAATAAAATTGTCGAATGGGATGACTCAGTGCGTGATCTGTATTGGTCAATGAGCCAACCATTGGTATATGGCGGAAACTATCTAGATGTGCATTGTCCAGCGTGTTCTAAGTCATACAAACCCGAACATATGACACAACACATATGGGTGTTTGGTGAAGGTTTAGTCGCATCGGGCGGTCGTCGACTAGCCTGCCCGAACGGACATACTGTTTATTCGATAATGGAGTGGAACAGTTGACCGCACTCGCCTGCTGCTAATCGCTGAATAACAATGCGTGGGACCGAAGTATCAAAGCACACTGGATTAAACCAATTTGAAGATATGCTTCCAGTTTGCACTGTGGTGTCATACACAGCTTGATTCGGCTCCTCGTTAGCGTGTGTGAGAAAGCCAGGTCAAGCTGTGGGTCTACCGTAGACCCTCAAGAATAGTGAGCACTTCATCTATCCCTGCATTGTGATCGACAAAAGAAAACATATGCCGGAAGCGAATTTTGCCGTTTAAATCTACAACATATTGAGCGGGTAATGGAGCCCCTAGAGCTTGTCCTGCACCATAACTGCGGAAACTCTCACATTTTGGATCGGATAAAAAGGGATAAGGCAGGTCCAAATCGGAGACGATTTGCTCACTCTGCACTTGATCCGTACTGGAGATCATCAGGAGTTCTGCCCCTCGATCCACGATTTCTGAGTAGCGCTGTTTTAAGTCTTGAATATGGGGATAGCAAAAGGGACAAAAGAGTTTTTCGGTAAAGATACGAGTAAAGGCGAGAAAGACTGGCTGCTGTCCACGGTAGCTCGAGAGTTTAACCTGTTCTCCACCCACTTGAGGCAGTTCAAAGTCTGGCGCAAGCTGTCCTACAGCAGGCTCCAGTTTACCCGGCAAGGGCACAAAGTTATTCAAATAGCGTTGGTTAAAGAACCCTGAGCTTTGAGTCATTGGTCACTGAAGTTAAATGGCCAAACGCAAACGCGTTTTACTCATCAGTTTACGTGGCATTACTCAATGACGGCATAAATTGCATCTTGTTGATCTCCTGAAATACATGAATGCCGAAGCGTACATCTGATGCTGGTATTCAACGTTATTCCTTTATAAAGTAACGTCGTGAATTATATTTCACAGATTTCAAGGAAATGGAGGGCGACTAAAATTGAGCTAGTTTTTATTGATTTGTTGAAATGTATATACGGCCTGCGACGCAAGCGGACATTAGCCTGACTTATCGGTTTATTCAGCACAAAGCTGAGTTTGATCGCAGCGTTGGAGCGTATCAAGGCACCATACAAACGTCAGAAGCCAAAATTCAAACCACAATCTTTGGCCCTATACCTTTTGCCTATGTGCTATTTGCAGAGCAGCATCAACAGCCCGTTGGCTTTGCGCTCTATGGATTTCGCTATTCATCTTTTGCGGGGCAACCTAGCATTTGGTTAGATGACCTGTACGTCGAGACAGAATATCGCAGCCAGGGCGCAGGTGCAGCCTTAATGCAGCATTTAGCCCAAATTGCAGTCCACCACAATTGCACTCACATAGCATGGACTGCAGATGCTCGTAATCATCGTGGTCTGCAGTTTTATCACCGTCTTGGTGCAGACGTTGTCAAACGGGAAGAGCACCGCTGTTATTGGCAGTGGATGTCTGATCACTTCGTACGTTTTATTTCCAAAGAGAATGTACCTTAATGATAGGGCTGGAACCTAGCATTCTCGTTGAAACTGTAAAAACACTTCTGTTCTGAAACCTTTGTATGGAAAGGTTTTCAAAATAACCTTCCAAGTCGTGTGGCTTACAGATGGACGGTAAAATTCCACCTACAGTCCCTAGTCAAACCTCAGCCGTATCAGACACTCGTATGGATTTCACTCGGGGTGAGGCCCTTCGCACGCCAGCTTTTTGGGCCGTCACCTTAGCACTATCCTGCCAGGCATTAGCGATCACGGGGATAACCTTTCATATCGTTGATCTGGGGGCAGAAGTTGGATTAACTAAGGCCGAAGCAGTGGCCTTATTTATACCAATGGCATTGGTATCGACCATTATGGGGTCTTTGATGGGGTTTGCCGCCGACCGATTTCGGCTGCAATTTTTGTTTATGGGCATGATGACAGCCCTGGGCGTTGGAATTGCCAGTATGGCTAATTTAGATATTGTGGCTCTGCGCGGTCTGGCAATTGCTGGGTTGGGCAGTAGCGGAGGGTGTTTCGGCACCTTATCTGCTGTGGCATTACCCCGTTTCTTTGGCCGCACTCACTTGGGTGCAATTTCAGGGGTGCAGATGATGAGTATCGTCTTTGCCAGTGCGATTGGTCCTTCTTGGATGGCATTATTCAAAGACATTGCAGGGTCCTATCAAATGGGCCTCTATTGCTTCTGCATTTTTCCGCCCATTATTCTGCTGCTGAATTGGGTAGCCCCCAATCCACAATTACGGCTCCACCCATAAACTTCATATGCAGGTTTGAATCCCACCACTATGGATTCTGAAGAATTATAGCGGTCGCCATATTGTGTAAGACGTAAGATAGAGATGCCCCTCATTTTTTGTCTTTTTGATGCCCAAGACCTATAGTTACGACTTACGGTGCAAAGTGATTGATGCGATTGAGCTCGATGGTCTACGCCCTTCAGAAGCGAGTGAGGTCTGAGTTGTTCGACATCCGCTATCAACGTCATCACCAGTAAATGGGGAAACCACAACTCCATCGCTAGCAGAGCAGCTTGCCCCCATTCAGGCAACTCTGATATGGCAGTGGTTAGATAAGCCCAATGAGCCAACAAATAGGCAACCATCGACAATACCAACCATCGATACACTCCCGTCAGTGTCCCTTGGGTAAATCGATCTAAGCTAAACCGAGATATAGATTCACATCATAAATCGAATGTTTAAGATAGGGAATGTACTGTATTGCCTGGAAAGGCAAGCATCTATTTGTACGATGCACCATGAATGATTGGAGTGAGTATTTAGAGTCTGTTTGCCATTCGTATGCCAAGTGGTGGCAGATTTATACTCTATCTGATGTGGTCGAGCAAGAAGAGGAAGAGGAGGATACCATTCCCCTATTGGATTTGGGGTTGATGGTAGAAACGATTGATCCTGAGGACGATGACCTAGAGCAGGGAGAACAACAGCAAAAAATTGAGCGATTAACAGTTCTGGAGGGTCTAAGAAAGTATGCACCAGAGCATGTTTTATTGATAGGTCGACCGGGTTCAGGCAAGTCAACAGCGCTGGCCCGATTGTTATTAGAAACAGCTCAAGATGCGCTGGTTAATGCTGCTGATCAAATTCCGGTGCTAGTAGAACTGAGATATTACCAAACATCAATCTTAGATTTGGTGCAGAACTTTTTGCTACGGCATCGAATGCGCCTCAACCAAGACGAAATCCAAGAGCTACTATTTAGCGGGCGTTTTTTTCTGTTAGTGGATGGTTTAAATGAGTTGCCTTCGGTCGAAGCCCGACGTGAGGTAAGAGTGTTTCGGCAAACTTATCCACAGACTGCAATGATTTGGACAACTCGTGAGTTGGTAGTGATTTAGAAATTAATAAACGTTTAGAAATGCAACCGTTAACCGAGTTGCAAATGAAAAATTTTATCTCTGCATATCTCCCTTCACAAGGTAGGGAGATGCTACGCCAATTGAGCCATAGACTACAAGAGCTTGGGCAAACTCCTTTATTGTTATGGATGCTCTGCTCGGTATTTAATGAAAGCCAGGGCCAAGGACTCACCAATTTAGGTTCGGTTTTCCAACGGTTCACAGAGATTTATGACATAAAACTCAAGCAGGATGTTGCGACTGAATCACGAAAATGGTGGCCAAGACTTCTGCAAGAGTTGGCTTGGCGCATGACTTGTGGCGACAATCCAATAGAGATTAAGGTTGCCGTTGAGATGCGTGAGGCGAAAGCAGTACTAGTAGAATTTTTGCGTGATAAAGTCCCGTATCCAGAAAACTGTGTTGCAGAGTGGCTAGAGGATTTACTTAACCATCATCTCTTGCAACGCGGGGTCGGAAACAAGATTGAATTTCGACATCAACTGATTCAGGAATATTACACGGCAGAACGACTCCTACAATATTTGCCTGAACTTAGTTCAGCTACTTTGAAACGTGACTATTTGAACTACGTCAAATGGACCGAACCTCTTGCACTGATGCTGAATTTAGTGACTCAGGAGTCTCGGGTGTTGAATGTGGTTAAATTAGCTCTAACGGTAGATTGGAAGTTAGGATCCCGGTTGGCTGGTTCAGTCAATCCTCAGTTCCAGCACCAAACAGTATGTTTGATCAATAATTTAGACGCATCTCCACGACCTTTGGGGATGACAAGGGTTTCACAATGTGTTCTGAATCAGTGATAGCGCCCTCATGCCTCTCTGGTAATTGAGTCGTTTATGGGGTTTCAGTTGCA
>NZ_JANQOP010000186.1 GCF_028285745.1 Acaryochloris sp. IP29b_bin.137
GGACAGACTCCCCCCTAACATCGGACAGCTTAAGAATCTGAAAAGACTCGACCTCTCGAACAATCAACTGAGTAGCCTGCCGCTGGAAGTCATTAAAATTAAGAGTCTGCAAAAGTTAAGCCTATCAAGGAATCGCTTGACTAGCCTATCTTCTGAAATCACTCAGCTGTCCCATCTGAAAGAACTTAACCTAAGGAATAATCAACTGAGCAGTCTACCCCCTGAACTCACTCAGCTTTCCAAACTGGAAGCGCTCAACCTCGGGGAGAATCAAGTGGACAGTCTACCCCCTAACATCGGACAGCTTAAGAATCTGCTATTGTTAGACCTCAGAGATAATCAACTGAGCAGTCTACCCCCTGACATCGGCCAACTTAAGAATCTGCAGGGGCTATTCCTCTCGAACAATCAACTGAGCAGCCTACCCCCTGATATCGGTCAGCTCAAGAGTCTGCTATCGTTAGATCTTAGAGATAATCAACTGAGTCGCCTACCCCCTGGCATTGGTCAGCTCAAGAACCTCCAAGGACTTGGCCTTGCAAATAATCAACTGAGTCGCCTACCCCCTGACATCGGTCAGCTCAAGAACCTTCAAGGACTGGCCCTTGCAAATAATCAACTGAGTAGTCTACCCCCTGACATCGGTCAGCTCAAGAACCTTCAAGGGCTATATCTTCAGAAAAATCAACTGCGCAGGCTACCACCTCAAATTGGACAACTCACCAATTTGAAATGGGTGTATTTCACTGATAATCGGCTGAATTTCTTACCGCAGGAAATTGGGCAACTGCACAATCTCACAGTGCTATTTCTCGATCGAAATCAGCTCAGCAGCGTACCCATAGAGCTTGAAAAGCTCCGGCCATCAACCCATATAGTAGTGGAGGAAAACCCACTGCCCCTCCATATTTTGAGCCAATATAGGTAGCCTACAGGTTAAGTAGTCTCAAACGGTCAGAGACAGGTGAAGTCGGCGATTTCTTAACGTGAGCTCAAGCATCTAGATTATCCAATCATCTCGTATCCACAATATTTAGTGCGGGACATCGATTCCACAACAAAGACTCCCTCAGGCACGAATCATTCTAGAGTAAATTGCCAGCATTGGTTCCAGATATATCGGCCATGATAAAGCGGAATCTCATTGGGGACCACTTCAGTGTATGGAGATCAGAGACACAATCAAGGTTGAGATCGCTCCCACAATCGCCCTACCTCTTTTAAGACGGGCACAGTCGGCGAGTCCATAACCTGAGCCTGAGGCTTCAATGCTATTCCCGTATCCTGTTTCCACAAGGCTGTTGCATTCTCTTCCAGTTTCACATCAGGATGAACTGGGCGAAAACCATATTCAATCAATACTTTTTGCTGATCTGGCTGTGACAGATATTCAATAAAGTCTTGGGCTTTTTTGGCCGTTTGCTCATCCACTTGGCGGCGAACAATGGCTGCTGTGGGTTTGTTTTCCACTGTCGGGTTGATTTCATAAATTTGATAGGGCTGGCCTTGAGACACCTTGGACTCCTGCCAGCGGTTCAGGGCTACACTTTCGTAATTGGTGATGATGTCGGCATCATTTGCTCCTCGGACTACAAATTCCTGCATCAGAATATCGCTAGAGCGGGCAGGCTGGTAGATCGAACGCTTCAGGGTAGACACCGCCGATTGGGCGGTCGGACTATTCAAGTCAGCTGCCTGCAAGGAAGACTTTTGCAGCTTATGGGAAAGCCAAAGACTTAAGGTCATTTGCCCGCTATTCGAGCGGGTGGGGTCCGTCATCACAAAGTCAAAACTGCCCCAGGTGGCAGAGCCACCGAACGAACCCCACTGCTGGGCCTTCATTGCCGTTTCGAGTCGATTCCAACTAAAGTTGCCGTCTGGGAATAGAGCCTTACCACGCTCCGGCCAGGTAATGGCAACAAGGCGGGTTTTCGCCACCGGGGTCGGGTCACCATAAAAGGCAGGCCCTGGGGCCGTCCATCGCTGCTCCAGGCGTTTAAGGGTGTCCTGATTAGCGGGAATTAATACCGTGGGTTGAAAATCATTGCGGTCATCAATAAAACGATTGACCATATCCAAGGACCCCTGCACCTTGAGATCAATGCGGATTTTGGATTGCTGCTGATGGAAGGTCTCAATCAGCTTTTTTAGGGGTGGCTCTAGTTCCGAGCCACTGACCACTACCAGGGTTTGGACCTGATCATCGGGCAAGGGATAAAACGTCAATCCTAGAGATGCAGCGATAATCGCCAGAGAAATATACAAGGACTGCTGAGACTTCACCATGTTTCTCCCTAGGTCAATACCAACACATCCAGGTTTTCTTGGAAATCTCGCAGCTCATCACTGAGGCTCTTCAGTTCAGCAGATTGACTCGCCTCAGCTAAATCTGTACTGCGCAACTGATTCTGCATGGCCTGCAATACACCGGCCGACTCAGCAATAAGCTGAGACAGACTCAAGAGCTGGGCTTGTCGGGCATCTTGGCCCTGCTGGGCCAGGCTGATATTGCGCTGGAGGCTTTGGTCAAGCTGTTGGAGTTGTTGTTGAGTCGCCCCAGTACTTTGAGCTAACTTCTTTTGGACGGTAACCCGCTGCTGCTGCAGCTCCTGCACGGACAAAATTGAGTCATCACCATGGAGGCGTTCGGCCATGGCTTCGATTTTTCGGGGCAATTCAGTGGTGCGATCGCAGGCATACTGCAACGTCCCCAACAACTCCATTTGTAAAGATTGGGTCAGCAAGCCTTGGGCTTCTGTCTTCAGTGCCTGGGCCTTTTGAGCTAGCTGGCTTGCCTGGGTACGCAAATTACCCAGTTCCTGTTCCACTACCGGACTCCGACGTTTGGGCTTTGCTGCTGGCGAAGACTCAGGTGCAATCACACCCGCTCCAACTGTAGCCACCCCAGCCGCTAGGGGCAGCATCACAAAATGATTGAGCTTAGCAATCCGAACACCACCCACTAAGACAATCCCCCCCGCCAATACTGCTAAAGGGTGGTACAAGGGATTCACCAGTTTCACCACAGCATCCTCATGACTGCCAATAGACCTTCTCTAGAACTCCACTTGTAAGTCTGCCATCAATGTCGCGATTGAAGCTGGATCTCCTTGACGATAATAGCCGCCATTGGCTTCGGCAACCTGTTTCAGCACATCCGGTGCAAACTCTCCCGCATTTCCATATCCAACCGTAAAAATAGCAATCCGCTGCTCGCCTTCAAATCCGCTTTTTCTCAAGGCAGCGAGTAACTGAGGGAGTCGCTGTCTGGAGCCTGAATCTTCGCCGTCGGTCAGCACGATCACGGCATTAATCGCTTGATCCCGTAAATTTTGAGTGAGCCATGTCTGAGCCGCGAGGATGGCATCATACAACTTGGTATTGCCATCGGCCTTTAAGCCAACGATAAAGTCTAAACCTCGCGATTGACCCTCTGGGGTTCCATCCACTAACACAGGCTTTCGAACAGCAGAGTCAAAGTCAATCAGTGTAACTTTCTCCTTGGGGCCTAGGTCTTTTAGGTAAGTCTGGAGGGTAGTCTGTACAGCGGCCAGTTTTGCCCCCGTCATCGACCCAGAAGAATCAACTACAATCACCACCTGAGAGGGTTTCTTCGCTGCAGTTTGCCACGACCGAAGCATTGCTTCAACGACTTCTGGTTTAGGTACTCGATAAGAATCATACTTTGGCTGTGCTTCAACCCCCCAGTTTTTCGTGAATTTTGCCCCCAGGCTTATTCCTGGCGTTCCGGGGCGTAATCCTAACGTGGTGGCAATCTGTTGGGTCTCGGGTTGGCGTAGGTATTGAATAATTTGCTCTGCGGCTTCTTTCTCTGCTGCACTAATCCACGGTCCAGTGGGCAGAATCCCCCGCATATTAGAGGTATAGGTAATGCCCGGGTAAACGGCTTGATAGCGGGGTTGCCCAGCGGGAACTTGGGCATTTGCCGCAATGACGGACGACTCATACACAGACCCCACCGACGCCCAAAAAGGGCCATTAGCTACCATCGCTTTAGCTAGGGAGGTTGTCGATGTCCCATAGCGGGTGATTTTCTGTTGAATCGCGCCTACTTTCCCCTGATGCGTTTTCACATCCGCAACCGTCAGCTGTTCAGGACGCTTTCCCGATACGGAGGCAAACTGGGCTGCCAGTGTCTGTAAACCTGAATTGGACCGAGTGGGGGCCGTATGCACATATCGCAGTGGCAAGGGCTGACTGGCGGCATCTAAGTCTTTATGGCTTTTGGCCGTCAGCAGGGCTTGGAAAGGATCCTTCGTTTTTCGCAGGCTCTCAGCTAAATCATCCCGCACCATAAACACCATCGGACTGTTAGCGAGGAGAGGGGCATCTGCTACGGTTGGCAAATAATTTTGCCCAGGAAAGAGCTGATTAAATTGATAGGCTAACTGGTCTACGTAAATATCACCATCAAGGGAAATCAGTGTAGGCCAGCTTTGATCCTCAGCGGCAAGATTACCATTCTTAAATGTGTCTGCCTGATTTAACAGTTCTGTAACAATATCTCCACTCCCTTTTGCAACGCAGGTCACATAAAAAGGACTGCCGTCTTTTAGTTTGGGGCCTGTTTGATTGAAGCGCTCCATGCTTTTTTGGCAGAATCCTTCCATTGCACTCCCAACCAAAAAGGTGACCTCCATTCCTTGACCACTCGAAGATGGTCCATTGGGGCCACTACAAGCACTCAAGGCCATGAGTAATGTGGCTTGACAAGGCAACAAGATTTGACGGGCAGAAAGTTTCATCACCATTGAGGGATATCCAGTCAGTATGGGAGTTAAGAGCAGTGCATGGCTGGTCCTGGAGAGTGAGTGGTTGGCATGATTATCGTCTCTGTTGGATCCAGTCAGAAAAATAATGCAGCTCTAGTTGAGGGTAGTTTACTCTCGGCTCTAGCATACCCGCTCACTGGGTGCTTGACCTATCGCAATAATTCAGCATCTTGGAAAGTATGCGAGTGACGACAGACCTGCAATGGTTCTTACAGCATGATGTGAGTTGTATATGTATGGGCATTCTTTTGTTATCGCTCAATTGAACCCATGGGTTTACCAATATGGCTAAGGCACAGTGTTCCTGCTGAATGTTATTTGGAATGAGATAGCTCTGACCTGGCACAATAGATCTATGCCATTAGATGTATTACCGGATTGATGATCACACTCAAAGGCTATGACGATTGAAGAACTTCTGCACCGTTATGCTCATGGTGAGAGGGATTTTAGTAGATCTAACTTTTCCAAACAAAATTTAAGTTTGGCACAACTCAATCACATTGTTTTGAAAGAGGCCAATTTAAGTTGTGCAGCACTCCATGGTATCGATCTACTGTGCGCTAATTTATCATCAGCCAATTTATCAGCTGCAAAAATCATTGGCGCCAACCTAACGGGTGCAGACTTAACTAAAAGTAATTTAAGTAACGCCTTACTCAGCAGTACAACTTTGACCGGGGCAAGTTTAGCTAAAGCCAATCTTCAGCGAGCGTCCTTAAATTATAGTAATCTCAGCGGTGTTAATCTCAGGGACGCTAACTTGCAGAATGCGAACTTTAAAGGCGCAGATCTGAGTGGTGCCGATCTTTTGGGAGCTGATCTCCACCAAGCTGATCTCACAGACGCCATCCTCCAAGACACTGTGATGCCTGATGGGAGTATTGCTTCATCCGCATTAGGGGTAGACAACGGGTAGACAACTAGCTGGATGGATTAACCCTCATCAACGTCTGGCCGTATTGAATGGGTTCGCCGTTTTCAACTAAAATCTCGACGATTTCACCACTCACTTCAGCTTCTAGTTCATTCATCAGCTTCATGGCTTCGATGATACAGACGGTCTGTCCTTTGCGGGCAATATCCCCAACTTCAACAAAGGGGGGTTCATCAGGAGCTGGTGAGCGGTAGAATGTCCCAACCATGGGCGAGATGACATCAACCCACTTTTTATCAGGTGTTCCTAAAGGAGGAGATTCTTGTGAAGCAGAGGCTTGTTCTGGGGCAGCATTATCAACCAAGGTCAGTTGTTCAGTAGGAGAGGAGACGATGGTTGAGGACTGATTCGCTTTGTGGATGGTCAGTTCAAAATCATTGCTTTTTAGACTCAGCTCATCAATATCTGTTTGATTGAGAATGGCTAAAAGCTCACGGAGTTGGTTGAGATCGAATTCCACCGTTGATGTTACTCCTTACTCTCGGCCTAGATAGGAATCAGTACGAGTATCCACTTTAATCCGCTCTCCTTCGGAGATGAATAATGGAACCATGACCTGCGCTCCTGTTTCCACGATAGCTGGCTTACTCCCCCCCGTTGCTGTGTCACCCTTGACTCCTGGGTCAGTTTGGGTGACCTCCAAAACGACAGAGGTTGGCAACTCTACTTCTAAAACTTGCTCTCCCCATTGGATAACATTGACTTCCATCCCTTCCTTCAAATATTTGACGCGATCGCCGATTTGGCCTTGGCTTAGGCTAGCCTCTTCATAGCTTTCCATATCCATGAACACAAATTGATCCCCGTCTTTGTAGGTGTGCTGCATAACGCGCTTTTCTAGATTCGCCTGCGGAACAGTCTCACCCGCTCGAAACGTTCGTTCTACGACATTGCCACTTTGCACATTCTTAAGTTTTGTACGAACGAAGGCAGATCCTTTGCCAGGCTTTACATGTAGGAACTCTACAACTCGCCATACTGAACCATCAAGTTCAATAGACACACCCGTGCGAAAGTCATTACTGGAAATCATCGATTTTCGACATGGAAGAACAATCGGCAATTCATTTTACCGTCCAGGGGGGCTGTCTGGACGTCTTGTTCCAGTACTCTTATCAAAACAATGGTGAAAATGCCCAGCAAATCCGTATTTTGCCAGGTCAGATGCTCCTCTGATCAGGGTTCCTATCCTCTTAGAGGACAGCAGAGGTCAAGATTTTTATTGAAAAACCCCTTGTTTCACAACATTCTGTAGGGGCATCAGGGCTGCCATTAGAGATTTACGGTTTAACGGTTGCCACTCTAACGCTTTAAGGACAGTGTTGACTTTAGTTAAGGTATCGACCAAATTTGACAGCACATTATGTTCAGCAAAGCCTGGTAAAAGATCAACCGCACCTTGATCGATCACTCTTTGGTATTCAGACAGCGCAACTTGGGGTTGGTCACCATTCGTAAAGATTAATTTGAGTTGTGGATAGTTGCTTGCACACCACCGACAAACCTCCTCCAGTTCTTCCGATAATGTGTGGGTGTCTATCAAGAGCAAATCAGGCAGAGGGTATCCGACACTATGCATTTTGGCTAAGGTTGCCTTGATGTCTACTTTATCTGCTTGCCAAGTGACGGATAGTCCCTGTGAGGTAAGAGCTGCCTGCCAAATCTCCCCTTGAAACTGAAAAGAATGGCACATTAACACGGATGCTTTGCTGTCACCGTTGACAGGCATTTCCCGGGGCACCGCAGGAGCCGTCTGCGCTTCAAAGAGAAAATTAGTGCCACCAATAAGCAGACGATCGCCATCTTGTAACAAGGTAGGGCGAGAGACGACTTGACCATTGACAACGACACTGTTGATGGGAGAAAGATTCACCAAGTAATAGTTGCCAGTTCCCATAAGCTGTAGCATGGCATGTTTGGGAGCCACATTAGACTCTGCTAATAAAATATCGCAACTTTGGTTGGACCCTATGGTCCAAGATGTTTTGCCGACTAAAGGACGATAAGAGTATGCAGCATTGACTCGGAATTGCAGCCGGGCCAGCGGTAGTATGGCCGAGTCTATGCTTTGAGGCTGGAAATGAGACTGCAGCAAGTGCTCAATAGAACCTGCATCCATCGGTTTAGAGAAGAAATAACCCTGTGCATACTGACAAGTCATTGCTCTTAATTGTGCGGCCTGCTCAGCAGTCTCTACCCCTTCAGCCACTGCTTTCATCCCGAGATTTTGCGATAACATCGTGATCGTTTGAACAATCTGTAAATTCTCATGACTATCCATCTCACTGACAAATGAGCGATCAATCTTCAAAATATCTACAGGAAAGCGATGCAAGTAACTGAGCGAAGAGTAACCTGTACCAAAATCATCAATGCCGAGCTGGATGCCTAAGGCCTTAATTTCAAGTAATTTGGTGGCTGTCGCTTCGGCCTGCTCCATAATGGCACTTTCTGTGATTTCCAGCTTCAAGCATTGAGGCGGTAAACCTGTTTCTTGAAGAATTGCCTCAATCCGAGAGATCAAACCCACTTCAGAAAATTGTTTACTCGAAAAATTAACACTGACAAACAGAGGGGGTTGCGACGGATACTGTTCTTGCCACTGGCTGAGCTGCCGGCATGCCTCATGCAACACCCACCAACTAATCGGAAGAATCAATCCTGTTTCTTCCGCAATGGGGATAAATTCTGCGGGTGAAATTAATCCTCGTATCGGGTGGTGCCATCGCAGTAATGCTTCAAAGCCGACAATTGCCGAAGTTTCTAGATAATAAATGGGTTGGTAATGTAACTGAAACTCTTGTCGTTCAATTGCTCGGCGCAGATCGACTTCCAACTGTAGCTGAGTTGAAGCATTGCTGTGCATATCAGCCGTAAAGACTTCCCACTGGGCTTTACCCATCGCTTTGGCACGATACATTGCTGCATCAGCATTGTGAAGCAGTTGTTCAGGGTCATCGTACCCCATCGTACTCAAGGCAACCCCAGTACTAACCGTAATTAGAACTTCTCGTCCATTTAGACAAAACGGTAAATTTAAGACTGTCTGAATCCGACTACAGACCTGTAGCGCATCACTCAGATCCTTGATCCCTTCTAAGAGAACCGTAAATTCATCGCCCCCTAAGCGAGCTAGGGTATCACTCTCGCGAACGCATGTGGTGAGTCTTTCAGCAATTTCAACCAGTAACTGATCGCCAGCCGTATGTCCCAGACTATCATTGACCACTTTGAACCGATCTAAGTCAAGAAAGAGAACTGCAAAAATTTGGTCAGGGCGTCGTTTCACACGCTTAATGCAGTACTCGAGACGATCCATAAATAAGGATCGATTCGGCAAGCCCGTTAATTTATCAAAAAATGCATCGTGCCGTAATTGTGCTTCTGCCTGCTTCAGTTTGGTGATATCGGTGATAAATCCTTCAACACCTAACACTTGGCTTTGTTCACCGTATATGCCCCTTCCTTGTTCTAAAAACCACTTTTGTTGTCCGGATTTCGTCCGAATCCGATACTCACTGGTGTAAGTGAGCTGTTTTTCGATCGCGGCAGAAATCGATCCCAAAAGGTTGGGTAAGTCATTGGCATCGATCAGCGCGTTATAGGTGAGATTGAACGTTCCTAGTAACTCTTCAGAAGCATATCCCGTAAGTTCCAAGCATCCTCGACTTAACGAACGTCTGGACCAGGCCAAATCATAATTACAGGTGAAAACAATACCGGGTAAAGAGTCAATTAGAGACTGAAGATCACAGCCTGGATAATCCGCATATTGTGCTGTCGGCCAGCCCACGGGAAGTTCAACATTATTTGTCGAAAGCGGATGACTGGAATAAGGCAATTCTAGGGATGAATTTAACCCTGTTGGATGAGGAGGAGACTGAATGAGATACTGTCTGAGTAGTACTGCCTTAAAGCAATGATTTGTATCAGATAAAGGAGTAATATGAAATTGAACAGATTGCTCAATGCTGCCAATAATGAAATGGAACTGCCCCAACGCCTCTTCCTGAACTGACAAAAGGTCAAAAACTTTGCTTATGTCATCGGGGACATTTGGCGCAATCGTTTCATAAAGATATACAGGATTCTGCCACAGTTCATGAACGGATTTTTCTGCTAGTCCCAGTAACTGGTAGTATGCAGAATTTGCGTAGAGAATTCTCGGCCCTTTCGTCTCTCTAATATAAGGTTCTGTGACAACAAGGGCTTCATGAGTTCCAAGGATTGTTTTTTCAAGCAACTCATTGCTATCTAGCTCATATTTTCCAATAAACTCTCGCCATTGGCTTTTCTGTTGAATCACAAAACACCCAACCTTGACCTTGAATCTTTATCCCTAGGCATATTGTTCCCGGTTGATTAACCGAATCTTTCTTGTTCAGCGACTGTCTTGAATGTCAGCATTCTAGATAAAGCAGAGTTCGTTGAAATATTGGGATAGCTCCGAGTCCGCTTATAGCAGATAAGCAGGAAGGCTTCTGGCTTAAGTGATTGGCAAGAATATAGATACTTTAGTGAATTCTTCAGGTATGCTTTCTACTTTTAATTCGCCACCATGAAGCTCAGTGATCAGTTTAGAAATGATTAAGCCTAAACCTTCATGCTCGTGTAAATATGAAGGGCGAGCGAATTGCATATGCGTATCGAAATCAGAAAGTAGTTCTGCCCGAAACCCTTTACCCTTATTAGCAATAATCAATTGAAACGTTTTGCCATGGGCATAGCTCTTTATACAGATAGGAGTACTGACGGATGAATAGTCAAAAGCATTTTTAACGATTTCCTCGACTATCTTTTTGAATTTCGGTGGGGCTAGCTGAACTTGAGCGTCCTCGAGCTCTAACTGCAAATCGGCCATGCGATCGCAGGTCTGAGACTGAACATGAGCAACATCAGTAATGATAGATGCCGTATAGCTTGTGCCTGGATGATTACGAAAAATACTCAAACGTTGAGGATCTTGCTCAATATCTACTAACTCTTTATAGAGCAGTATATTTTGCAATCGTCGGTAGAGTAAGTGCCCGGACTGGCTGATTTCCTTTAAAGCTTGTGCTAAGCGTTCAGGAGAGCCCAACGCATGAGGGCTGTGTAAAGGTAGAGATAGGTCTAAAATATTTTGCAATGGATGGTGGATTGTATCCGGTAATGACTGGATGAGCTCGCAGCATGTGTCATGCCATAAGGGAGGTTGATCGCTCTTTAGTGAAGAGAGCTTGTCTACTTGAGCATTGACTGCTTCTAATAATTCATCCCTTGTGAAGGGCTTTGTAAGATAATCGTTGGCGCCTAATTCCATGCCTAATCGCAAATCTGTTTTACTCGCTTTCGCGGTTAAAAAGATAAAAGGAACAGATTGAATATAGGGATTTTGGCGAAGCTGGGTCATTACACTATAGCCATCGAATTCTGGCATCATAATGTCGCAAATGACTAAATCAGGTAATTCTTCCTGAGCTAATAAAACGCCAATATGTCCGTCTTCTGCTTCTATTACATTAAATTTCTCAGCAGAGAGTATTTCGCAAATGATACTGCGAATATCATCTTGATCTTCTATGACAAGAATTTTGGACATGGTGATGCTATGTCAAGAAATTCATACGGCTTTTACAGCTAAGAATTATAGGTTTTGAAAAGGATATACTCAATGGTTTCCCTTAACTGATTTTATGGTGATTGTTCAAGCCGAACGCCTTTTTAATTTAGAAGGGTTCCCCAGAGCTATTTTAAATTTTGATAGAAAATTTAGAACAAGTATCTTCATGTACATCGATCCTTATTAGCGCTTCTTGCACCTAACAAGTTTTCAGTGTTACCGAGTTAGCCCTGGCGAACTTGAAACAGCCCTGAAAGAGCATCTTACTTAGAATGCCCAAAAAGTCAGTAGCTTATGCTAGTGACGATAGTATGGAATAGCTAAACCGTTGCACAGTCAATCACTAGCGCTGCTTGCTGGTGGAGTCTTGAGCCGCTTGTTGTATGCTTGGCAGCTTGAATCGCCCCATCATTCTTCTCCCTCAGCGATTTTTATCGGTATGCTGTCTGCTAGCGATTTCAAAGGCACCGATTCGTCTCAGGATATTTCGTCTCAGGATATTTAGACAAAGCCGTTAAAGTGACTCTTTGAGCAACTCGATGAGATTGCTCCCTCCCCAAATGAGTGCGATCACGATGGAAAGGGTAATAGCTGCCCCAAGGATGCTAATCACCAAACCCCCTAGGCTGATTGCTCCATCATCTTCTAACAAACCAAAACCAGTTACAAAGACACCGAGTGCAGGCACTGTATTGGTTCCTGGGATTGGAATCATCATAGAAATGCCCATCAATGCAAGAATGCAACCAATCATGCATCGGCCGATTACGCTGGTACAAACGGGGAAGAGGCGAGGCCGAGTGATTGTCTCTAATCGTGTTAGCCAGGGTAATGCTTTCTTAAGAAACCCTTGTACGGTCGTTAGGGCTACTGGATGAGTCGTAAAGCGCCTTGGAAACCAGGGTTGTTTAGACCCGGCTACTAGCTGGATAGAAAGTAGAAAAATGATGATGCCGAACGGAATGGAGTACCCTGGTGCTGGAACGGGTAGCGCTGAGGGTAAAGCTAGTAAAACAAATAGACAGCCAAAAACTTTTTCTTCAGCGAGATTCAGTAATTCCTGTAATGTGACATGAGCGGGATGTTCATGATCGAAGAATGTGCGTTGGAGCTCAGCTGACAGGCGTGCCATAACGATAGATGAAGCGAGCGAACCCAACTATAGTAAGGGATAATCCAATATTGTCGTATGGCTGGCTAAAATCCTGTTTCATGGCCGTCCTCGCTTTATGGTGAGGCAGCAATTCAGGAAAATAAGGTACGCGTAGGGGAAGAGAGCAGTAACCGTTTGTTAAATGCAGGGCCAAAAGATCTTCTCCGACAATTACACGGAGATGGCTCACTATAATTAACAAAGTATCAAATATTTGAGTACACCCGTTGTTGAGAAGGATCACATGAGCCCACAAGTACTGACCCGAGATTATAAGGTTGCGGATATTTCCCTAGCAGATTGGGGACGTAAAGAAATGGCTATTGCTGAGGGTGAAATGCCAGCCTTGATGGCGATTCGTGCGAAATATCGCGATAGCAAGCCTTTGCAAGGGGCTAAAATTATTGGCTGCATCCATATGACGATCCAGACCGCTGTCTTAATCGAGACGCTCTGTGAGTTAGGAGCTGAAGTACGCTGGTCGTCTTGTAATATTTTTTCCACACAAGACCATGCTGCCGCGGCTATTGCGGCGACAGATATTCCTGTATTTGCTTGGAAAGGGGAAACCGAAGAGGAATATATCTGGTGTATTGAGCAGACTTGTCGCATACCCGAGGGGCAGCTTTGGGATGCCAATATGATTTTGGATGATGGCGGTGACCTAACGGGCCATATCCATGAAAACTATCCTGAGATGCTTGAGCATATCCATGGTGTCACTGAAGAAACTACCACCGGGGTACATCGCTTGTTAGAAATGCTGGAGAAGGGAGAGTTAAAGGTTCCCGCTATCAATGTCAATGACTCAATCACAAAGTCTAAAAACGACAACAAGTATGGTTGTCGCCATAGCCTGAATGATGCCATTAAGCGTGGTACGGATCACCTTATGTCTGGGAAAAAAGCGCTGGTGATTGGCTATGGCGATGTGGGAAAAGGGTCTGCGGCTTCTTTGCGCCAAGAAGGCATGATTGTCAAAGTGACTGAGGCCGATCCCATTTGTGCGATGCAGGCATGTATGGATGGTTTTGAAGTCGTGTCGCCCTATGCTAATGGCCAGAATGACGGTACGCCTAGCTGCATTAACAATGACCTTCTAGCAAACACTGACCTAGTGGTCACTACCACAGGTAACCTGAATGTCTGTGATGCCAATATGTTGGTTTCGTTGAAGAAGGGGGCTGTGGTTTGTAATATTGGCCACTTTGATAATGAGATCGACACGGCCTATATGCGCAGAACATGGCGTTGGGAAGAAGTGAAGCCTCAGGTTCATCAAGTGTATCGGAGTGAGGATCCCCAGGACTTTTTAATCTTGCTGTCGGAAGGTCGCTTAGTCAATTTGGGTAACGCGACAGGCCATCCTTCCCGGATTATGGATGGGTCCTTTGCCAATCAAGTCTTGGCTCAAATGTTTTTGTTTGAGCGTAAGTTTGCTGACTTACCCGCCGATCAAAAAGCGTCATCTATTACTGTGGACGTCCTCCCGAAGCATTTAGATGAAGAAGTCGCTCGATATATGGTGGAAGGCTTTGGCGGCGTGATTACGAAGCTCACCCCTGAACAAGCCAAGTACATTAATGTTCCTGTTCAGGGTCCCTTTAAGGCTGAGAGCTACAAGTACTAAGTCTCCAATGAGGGCAAATGATATTAGTCGCCTCAAGCCTTCATTTTATTGGGGTTACTAGGCGCTATTGTCAGGATACAAATGGGGTTGATAGGAGCATAAATGCTCCTATCAACCTTTCGAGTGTTAATGGAAATTATGATCAACGTGCTTGTTGTTGGAACAAAGAATAACTTTGTTCTATCAACTCAAACTGAAGTCTGATATTCTTGCGGCTCACTGAATCAAGGGAACGCCGTTTATATGGAGCACTCTACCGTTCCAGCTAAGAATGTGCGTAGTCACTTGGCTCTTGTGAGAGGCTTAAGAGAGCCGTTATTCAGGGAAATCAGTAGGCAAGTGTCAGATCAGAGTTTTTTTGACGTTTCAAGGAGTATCGATGAAGAATTTGTCTAATTTTGTCATTAAACTGCGAATTGTTTCTCTGTCTCTAACAGTGTTGGGTAGTATCACGATTGGAGTAGGACCCTTGCGAGCTCAATCTATACCTGCAACATCATTGCCTACTGCTAAGGAGCAATTGCCCTCCCCGCCTGAAAGTTTGCCGAAAGCTGAGGTCAAAACACCTCAGACATCCTCGCAATCCTCGGTGACCGAAACAGTACGATTGGGAGATGAACGCTATGGGCAAGCTGATTATCAAGGGGCTGTAGAGGCATACAGTCAGGCTCTACAAGCCTATCAGCTCAACGCTTATGCACTCTATAATCGGGCCAATGCCTACCGACAATTAAAAGACTACGACTCTGCGATCGCAGACTACACTGCATCTTTAAAAATTGCCCCTGATAACAGGTTTGCCTACCTCTACCGGGGGATAGCGCTTTATGAAAGCAAGCAACTAGAAGCGGCGGTTGCGGATTTTTCCCAAGTTATTGCGCAAAATCCCAAGCATGCCCTAGCCTTTCAAAAACGAGGGGAAAGTTATTTAGCCCAAGGAAATCCATCAGCAGCTATTCAAGATCTAGAAAAAGCCGCATCCTTGTACGAAGATGAAGAGAAATTTCGTAAGGTTAGTCAGGTGCAAAAACAGCTTAAAAGGGCCAGAGCCGCAAAATCTAAGCAGTAGGGGGTTGTTCCGTTTCCGTGGAATGATGCTTGGCATACCACCATTGCTGCAAGGGAGAGGGGAGCCGATGGACATAGAGCGTGGTCACCAGAGGGGCAGCGCCCTGGTAGCCAATCAGTTCCACGCAGTACGACGGGTAACGTTTGGCAGATAAATCTGCAATGAGGCGACGGCCAATCCGACGCCAACTGGGCTCTTTTCCCCGCCATTGCAGCCGACAGCAGGGCCAAGGCAACTGCTCTCGGTCAAAGAGTCTACAGCAGGGACCAATGACGCGATAACTAAACTGATTGCCAGGACTTTGAAAAATATATCCTGTTGGCCAGGGATGGCTGATAGGAAGACCAGCCACTTGAGCTGATTTAGGAGATGAAGGCATGGTCCCGGTGGTTGGCATTTTGCATCCCGATTGGTAGGGCCTTGTTAACGCTGGGCTTGGAGAAAGTGCTCAACCTTATCGGCGCTGGGCTGAGCTGCGATCGCACCCGGTTTTGTGGTGGTTAGCGCGCCCACTGCGCTGGCATACGTCATCATAGCCTGCGCTAACTGCGAGGTTGTAGGCGGGCCGCTACGTCCCAGTTGATGAATCATACCTGCCACAAACGCATCTCCTGCTCCTGTCGTATCTTCAACCTCAACGGCGAAACCTGGACATGATCCACTCGTGCCTTGAAAACAATAGGCACATCCTCGAGCACCCGCCGTCACAATAATGCCCTGCACCGAAGGTAGCCGCTTAGCAATGTCTTGTGGCTGATCAGTGTTCCATAACCATAGGGCCTCTTCATCCGCCAATTTTAAATAATTTGCTGCAGGTAGGATCTGCAGAATCATTTGGCGGGCTTTATTCAGATCATGCCAAAATACAGGTCGCCAGTTCACATCAATTAAGATTTGGACCTGATGGCGTTGAGCCAGATGAATGGCTTGGCGGACAGCCGCTGCTGACTGGGGATAGGCAAGTTCTAAGGTGCCCAAGACTAAATAGTCAGCGCTAGCAAAGAGGTCTGTTGGCAACCGATCCGCTTGAAGTTGTGTATCTGCAAAGTCTGACGTGTCATAGTCCCCAAACCCAGCAAAGGTGCGATCTCCTTCTAAGGTCCGTGTTACATACACCTGTCGGGTCGGGGCCTGGGCATGAGTTTGAATCCCTGCCGTGTTCACTTGGAGCCCGTGAAGCAACTCTACTAGTTGAGTACCAGGTCCATCTTCACCGACACAGCCAATAAATCCTGCAGCGGTGCCTAACTTGGTCAATGCGCAGGCTACATTGGCAGGTGCCCCACCTGGATAGGGGGTCCAGGATTCGACATCTTGTAGGTCACGCCCCGGCTGATCAGCAAGACAGTCAAACAGAATTTCACCCAGACATAACACTTGGGGATTGGACATCCTGAAACTCCTGTCAGAACAGCATGACTCTACCACTTCGTCTGACTCGGTAGCGCCAAGCGCTAATTAAGCGATCAAAGAGATTTCAACTGCTGAGCCGAGCCCAACTGGTCACTATCAGACTATCAGAGATCGGAAGGACGAGCGGCGGCAAAAATTTCTTCAAGAATTTCTTGGGCCCCTTGTTCTCGGAGTTTGGTGGCTAAATCAACGCCTAATTGAGTTGCACTACTGATAGAGCCTGTGACGGTATCCTTGATCAGCCGCTGACCATCTAAGCTGGCAACCATACCCACTAGCGTTAATTGCCCGTCACTCAGAGACGTGTTAACCCCGATGGGAACCTGACATCCTCCTTCTAACTCATGTAGAAAGGAACGCTCTGCTGTACAGCGATGGGCTGACGGTTCATGTTCTAACGCCTTGATAAAGGTCATAATTTCTTCATCCCCTTCACGGCATTCAATACCTAAAGCTCCTTGACCCACCGCATGTAATGAGATGTCAGCTGGGATGACCTGATGAATCCGATCTCCAAAGCCCAGCCGCTGTAGCCCGGCAACGGCCAAAATAATGCCATCATATTCACCTGCGTCGAGCTTCTGGAGACGGGTATTTAAATTGCCACGAATATCCTTAAACTCTAGATGGGGATAGTTATACCGTAATTGGGCTAGCCGCCGCAGGGAAGAGGTGCCAATCACCGATCCATTGGGCAAGGTATCGAGTTGATAGTCTTTAAAGTTTTCATGGACCACTAGCGCATCTGCCGGATCAACTCGTTCAGTCACGGCTCCCAAACAAAGTCCTTCGGGTAAGTTAGTGGGTAAATCCTTAAGCGAATGAACGGCCAAGTCTGTCTCCTTGCGGAGCATGGATACCTCTAGTTCTTTAGTAAATAGTCCTTTGTCTCCAATTTTGGCCAAGGCAACGTCGAGGATATTGTCTCCTTGGGTTGACATCGTACAAACTTCAAATTCGCATTCTGGAAAATGCTTTTGCAATTCCCCCTGGACCCAGTGCGTTTGCACCAGAGCCAGTTGACTTTTACGGGAACCAATCCGAATCACTCGGGTAGGGCTGGAGACAGACATATCATTCAGGTCGCTGTGACAAGCAGCGGTAAAGATGAGCGTACTTCAACAGCTTACAGAATTGCGGGGGCACCCGAAAGAGGATACTAGGGTTTCACGCTGATAAAGCCTGTGTGGGATCGTCCAGTTGGCCAGATAGCAAATATCTGCTATGGCTGATCAGAGGATTTCTGAAGCTGAGTTTCCAGGCTTTTGATTAGCGGTTGAAGACGCTCATAATCCTGGGTTGCCCCCTGGGATTGGTAGATCTGTGCAGCTTGCTGGAAGTCGGATAAGGCTTCTTCTCGCTGTCCGAGGGCGGAGTGAACCAACCCCCGATTATTGTAGGCGGCGGCATTTTGGGGTTCCGTAGTAATCGCTTGAGTGTAGTCCTGTAAGGCAGCCTCCCGATCGCCTTGAGAGACATACAAGTTACCCCGATTGGTATAAGCAGCTGCATAGGTTGAATCAAGCTTGAGCACTTGCGTGTAATCTGAGATGGCCGCTTCGTTTTGTCCAGCAACACTGTGGGCAATCCCACGGTTATAGTAAGCCAATACATCATCAGCATTGAGGGTGATCGCCTGGGTAAAATCTGCGATCGCAGCGTTCGCATCTCCTGCCTTTAAATGGGCAGTGCCTCGATTTTTATAGGCGGCAGTATATTTGCCATCCATCGCAATGGCCGTTGAAAAATCGGTGATCGCGGCTGGATAATTGCTTTGATTGAGTTGCAACAGACCCCGGTTATAGAAGGCAGCGATATATTTAGGATCCAATTGGATAGCGGTCGAATAGTCTGCCAGGGCTGTGGTGTTGTCCCCAGTGTTGGTATAGGCGACGCCCCGGTTAAAGTAGGCCAAGGCTGATTTGGGTTGAATTTTAATCACTTGACTATAATCTTGAATTGCCGCTAAATGGTTACCTGTTGCAGCATGAGCCCGACCGCGATTTAAGTAGGCTTCAGGATTCTTGGCGTCACGCTGTAGGACCTGGTTATAGTCATTTAGCGCCGCTTTGTAGTTGCTGGCGGCGGCAAAGGCCAACCCGCGATTGAGGTAGATCCGAGTCAGCTTAATTTTGCTTGGGTTAAGCTGGATAACCTTGGTATAATCTGCGATCGCAGCCTGGCGATTGCCTAAAGCCGTATGGGCATATCCTCGATTCACATAGGCCAGGGCGTAATTGTTATTCAGTTGAATGGCCTTACTATAGTCCGCAATCGCACCTTTATAATTGCCTTTTCCATACTTCTCAACCCCTTGGCGTAAATGCACAATGGCTTGCGGATTGCCCCGCTGAGCGGTGGATTTGGGGGCTGGCTGAGTTTGTTTGACAGATTTAGGCGTAGTCTTCTGGGGCGGTTGGACAACTGGTTTGGCTTTCGTAGGGGGTTCGGCAGTAGGAGCCTGGGGTTTAATGGGTTGCGATTTGGGCTTTGAAGGCGCTGCTTGCTCTGTTGAAGTCTGGGTTTGGGCAGGCTTAGTTTCAGTTTTTTCTGCTGATTTTGAGGGGGTTGCAGGGGACGAAGGGGGGGGGACTTTGCGTGGATCTGGGGTGCGGATTGGGGCGGGTGCCTGCTCAATTAACTTGTTTGGGGGTTGAGCCGGGACATCAGCAGAGGGCGTCTTGGCGGGAGTTGATGATGAAGGAGTCGGCTTAGATTGGGCCAGAGTGCTATCAGGTGTCACTCCGCTTATGGCTGCCAACCCACAAAGGAGAAGCGTTGAGGACAAAAGCTGTTTCTTCAGAGGGGTTGGAGGAAGGATAGAATGACGTACCATCGCTCTAAAAATAAACTAGCCAACGAATATTCTGGCCCTACTATAGCGAGATCTGGGTGAAATGGCATAAGGGAGTCCGTCTTTCGCCTCAAATGATGTCTATGGGACTTGTTGAGAGTTCGGGAAAATCAATTGAAACAATTCGTTAAGCATAGAGGGCAGCACCCAAAAGGACGGCTTTTTGGGGATCGTTTGCCTAGGCTGATATGGTTCAACATGGAGCATCACCAGAGGGATTTGCATAATGCGCATATTGATGATGGGTGGAACCCGGTTTATTGGCGTTTACCTCAGCCAGATTTTAGTGAAGCAAGGCCATGAAGTCGTGCTGTTTAATCGCGGGAACCATCCTCCTGCGGTGGCAGGGTTAGCCCAAATTCATGGCGATCGCACAGATGCTGACCAGTTGCGAGCGAAGCTCGCTCATGAGCCATTTGATGCCGTTTTTGATAATAATGGTCGGAAGCTATCGGATACCCAGCCCTTGGCAGCACTGTTTAAGGACCGGGTGCAACATTTTGTCTATATGAGTTCGGCTGGGGTCTATCTTAAATCGGATCAAATGCCCCATCGAGAAGCTGATCCAACTGATCCAAATAGTCGCCACCTCGGTAAAGCCGAATCCGAGGCCGATCTGGCGGCCCAAGGTTTGCCTTTTACTTCGATTCGACCAACCTATATTTATGGTCCCAAGAACTATAACGATGTTGAAGCTTGGTTTTTTGACCGGATTGTCCGTCAGCGTCCGATTCCGATTCCTGGCAATGGCCAGCATATGACGCAACTAGGACATGTCCAAGACTTAGCTCAAGCAATGGCCTCGGTGTTAGGTAACCCTCAGGCGATTGGCCAAATCTACAATATCAGTGGCCATCGCTTTGTGACCTTTGATGGTATTGCCAAAGCCTGTGCTCAAGCGGTTGGTCAATCCCCAGATAGCTTGAAATTGGTGCACTATGACCCTGCACAATTTGACTTTGGCAAGCGCAAAGCCTTTCCGATGCGTCTGCAGCATTTCTTTGCTGATATTCACAAGGCTTGCCAAGACCTGAACTGGCAACCCCAATACGATTTGGTCAGTGGCTTGAAAGATTCTTTTCAAAAAGATTATCTCGCAAGCGGACGCGATCAAGCCCATATTGATTTCTCAATTGACGATCAAATTTTGGCAGCGGCAGCTTGACCCATACGATCTACAACTTCATACCTAAAAATTCATGAGTTTGGATGATCAAGGGCCGTTGATGTTCGTGCTAGTCGCCGAGGTAGATCCCTAACCCTCGGGCTGTTTTAACCAGTGTTCCGGTTGGATTTACGGCTCGATAATGGGCGATCGCATCCAAAATAGGGACGCTCAGAACTTGGCGATGTTGCCAGGTCACCATTTGGTCAAAATGACCTTCAGCAATCAAATCAACCGCCGCGACGCCAAATGCAGCTCCGATTAATCGATCGGAAGGAGAGGGCATTCCTCCTCGCTGCACATGCCCCAGCACCGTCACGCGGGTTTCTGCTACATGACGATTACAAATTTGTTCCGATAAATATTGGCCAATCCCCCCTAGTCGGCATTCACCTAACCCATCCGTATGGGTTAAAGGTGCCCCTCCTTCCGTGCGGACGGCCTCAGCCACAACAATCAGAGAATAGTTTTTCCCTTGACTTTGGCGCTCTTTGATTTTGGCGCAGACATTATCGATAGTGTAAGGGATTTCGGGAATTAAGATAATGTCAGCCCCCCCGGCAATGCCAGCGCTGATAGCGATATGGCCAGCATCTCGACCCATGACCTCTAGGATGATGACACGGCTATGACTGGCTGCCGTAAATTGCAAGCGATCCAGGGCTTCCGTCGCAATATTGACGGCGGTATCAAACCCCACTGATCGTTCGGTGACCCCCACGTCATTGTCAATGGTCTTGGGAATACCCACCAAGTTCCAATTACCCTGCTGAGCCAGCTTACGTAAGATGGCAATGCTGCCATCTCCGCCAATGCCAATCAGAGCATCCAAACCGAGCTTGTGATATCCCGCAATAATATCTTCCGAACGATCTACAACTGTGCCATCGGGCATGGGAAATGCAAACGGGTTTCCCTTATTCGTGGTCCCCAGCATGGTTCCTCCGGCCGTCAATAGTGGACTCATCTGCTGAGGGGTGAGGATCACGGCTTCGGGTGGGTCTTTTAATAAGCCATGGGTGGCCTGCCGAATACCAATGACCTCCCAGCTATAACGTTCAACTGCTCGGAGAACGACTGCCCGGATGGTGGGGTTGAGCCCTGCACAGTCCCCGCCACTGGTCAGAATACCGACCCGTTTTTGATTACCCATAATTACCCACGATGACCCAGAGGATTGGTATTTGAAGATAGATGTAACCTAAACCATAGACAGCAAAATTTCAGGGAAATCCAGGTTGAATTTATTTTTGTGAGGGTAGGTGCCAGGCCGATGCAAGATTGGCATCATCGGTTCTGAAAACTGGGATAGCGGTTTATCTTCTTCATGTTTGAAGAGCAAAATTTGTCGAAGAATGCATTGTGTCTGTATACTTTAATAGTACAGATGTTTTATGTAAGTATCCGATCGTTATCTTGATGCTCATCTTCATCCAGATATAGACCGCTTGCAAAACACCAGATTGACCCAATATTCATTAGGGCTGAATCAATAGTGGAACCTTTATCCAAAGCTCAGAAAGAATTATTTGATTGGCTAGTTCAATTTATTGAACATCACCAGCATGCGCCTTCTATTCGGCAGATGATGCAGGCCATGAAGCTGAAATCTCCAGCCCCAGTTCAGAGTCGTTTGGATCATCTCCGCAAAAAAGGGTACGTTGACTGGGAAATCGGCCAGGCCCGCACCCTGCGGATTGTTCATCCCGATCATCTCCAGCCCGAGGTAGAGCAAATACCGATCCTGGGTGCGATCGCAGCCGGTGGATTAATCGAGCCCTTTGTTGAAGTCGTGGATTCCTTGGAATTTAGTCCCAAACAGTTACCGCCAAAATCTTATGCCCTTAGGGTCAATGGGGACAGTATGATTGATGCTCACATCACTGATGGTGATATCGTCATTATGCGACCTGTCCAGGAACCCAAAACAGTCAAAAATGGGACTATTGTTGCTGCCAGAGTTGAAGGCGAGGGAACCACTCTGAAGCGTTTTCATTTAAGTAAAAATGAAGTCACCCTTGAAGCCGCAAATCTCAAATATCAGCCTATCAAAGTGGCGGCGACACAAGTCGAAATTCAAGGATCTCTCATTGGAGTTTGGCGGACTTATTTTTAGTTAATACTCAATAGCAAAGTAGCAATCTACTGAATCATCCGCAACTTGGCAATCCACATATCAGCGGGGTCACTGTAGTAGTCAATCTCATCTACTCGATACTCATGTAGCCCATCTACATCCCTAATTTGAATCAGGTCGCCACCTCGAACACCTGACTTACAAGATGTCATTAGGAAACCTGATTGATCCGGGGCGGCTTCTAAGCAAAAATCGCTATTCAGGTCAGCATGTTCATATCGATGGATTTTATTTGTGCGTCTCCGATTAGCAGCACCCCAATGCCGTAGCGAAGCAGGATGAGACAACTGTGTAAATACCATGTGGTAATCCCCCAAAACTCTGAAACCAACCTCCCTTCATATTACTTTATTACACTTGTCTGGTGAACCTATGATGAATAGTCACATACCGTTCACATCCCCCTACTAAGGTTAGTTGGGATAGGTTATAGGGATCAGTCTTTGAGGGAGGGACACCCTTCGTTACCCATGGTTAAGCCCTCTGTATTCGAAGAATTGTTGCTCAAGCGATGCCATCTGGCCAGTGATGTATGCAAATATCAACTGTTTCACGGGAAATAAAGCCTAATCGCTATCATGAAGTCAAATGACTGCAAATGACTATAAATGACGTCCAAAAGTGAAGACTCTCGTCGCCATCAATTTTGGAGGCCGACTGCTAGTCAAATTTAGGGGGAACATTCTTAGGGGCAAGCCATCAAAGGTAATCAGGGATATCGATTATACAAACGTCTCAAAACCCATATCGCTGATGTGATTAATATCACAAGGTCAAGGTTCAAATCGATGTATTTTCTCTGTATTAGCACTCTGCATCTTAATAGTTTAGCGGATAGAGAATGTCCTCTCATCCCTCAAATCCTTTAGTCCTGAGTCCTTCCCTATTGCGTCTTTTTTGAGTAATCTAGGTGTATGATTGTTAAGAAAATGTAAATAACTTAAAATATTGCGTAGATTGTTGTTGATTCATCGATAAAGTTAGTAGGCGGATAAATCTGTATTTATCTATACGGTACCTGACCTGCCAAAAACTCATTACATAATTTCTTCATATATCCCTAAAAAGTCACCTTTTCAGTTTCTTCTGAAATAGACATTGAAGGCGAAATTGTTGGTTTTGTAAAGCGTTTTTAGCGGCTATTTCCCCTCTGAAGTCCTGTTTCAAATTTTAATTATTGGTACCAGGATGGTTTTATTAAGCATGGATTCCATGCTGACGAACAACTTGTTCAGGCTTTATCCTACTGAAAAGCCTTATCGAAATCAAAATTTCGCTATCGGATAAATCGATTAAAGAGCGATGTCCCAATCATGTTTTTTCTGCCGTAAAACGTAATTTAGTGGATTGGCTTGGGCAACCTATTTAGTAGAGGGGCTTCAGTCCCGTTGGTCCTAGCAATTACTAAGACATGAAGATGCATCTGAAAAATCGTTTTAGGCTCCAACAACAAGCTTTTAAAACCAGCTAAGGCCAGGCTATTTAGATATGTACAACGGCGCCCATAACTTTATAAATGAAGCAATTCCCTATCAAGCAAAAGTGGCTGATCCGCTTTATCTAGTGCCATCTCTTCCTCAGGGACAACCAGAATTTAAGCAAGCCTACTTAATTCTGCAACGTCTATTTCCCACCGCCGAACTCAGCAACATTCAAACAACCGTTTTTTTGCAAGCCTGGCAAGGCAAGACGTATCAGCAAATTGCTCAAAGCACAGGATACGATGCGGACTATATCAAAGATGTGGGCCACAAGTTATGGCGAAAACTTTCAGAGCTTTTAGGGGAATCCTTATCCAAACATAACTTTTGCTCTATCCTCAGACGTCGATATCAGCAAATGGAAGATGCTGAGCTTGGCCTCGATGCTTCCAAAGCATCAGGGGTGCGATCATTTCAATCCCACAAATCGAAAAAAGGAGGAGAGGTCTCGCGCCAAGTCTGTGATTGGGGCGAAGCTGCAGCCGTTCCGGTCTTTGTTGGTCGTCAATTTGTGATGACCCAGCTCAAACGTTGGATCATCGAAGATCATAATCGTTTAATTGGCATCTTCGGATTAGGGGGAGTGGGTAAAACCGCTTTAGCGGTTAAATGTGTTGAACAAGTTGAAAGCTTTTTCGATTGCATCATATGGCGTTCGTTGCGCGATCAACCCAATTTCGATGCATTGATGACAGATTTGCTGGGGTCCATTGGGGGGCAAGGGATAGAATTACCGGAAACGGCACAAGAAAAGGTGACCTTGCTGATCAGCTACTTAGATCAGCATCGCTGCTTACTGGTGCTAGATGATTGGTTCTCCGTTCTAGCAGGCAATCAATTGGCAGGAAGTTATCACGTAGGTTGTGAAACCTATGGCTTGTTGTTAAGACGTATTAGTGAAAGCCGCCATAAAAGTTGTGTTCTGATTACGAGTCGCGAGCAGCCAGCAGGGTTAGCATTCACCGATAACGAGGCTTTCCCCAGTCGTACTCTCTATCTAGATGGTTTAGACCAAGATTCAGGGCGAGAAGCCCTCAAATCCTTTGGTCTGGAATGCTCTGATGAATGCTCTGATTTACTGCTTCAACGCTACACCGGGAACCCTCAAGCCCTCAGAGTAGCAGTGAAAACGATTGTCGATTTCTTTGCCGGGAATGTGCCCCAATTCCTAGAACGGGAAGAGTTGATCTATGGTGATATCAAGCGCCTGCTGCATCAGCAATTTGCTCGACTATCTGAACTCGAACGCTCTATTATGAATAGCCTAGCTAATCGAGAAGCGCCCGGTTCTCTAGCGGACATTGCTGCTGCTGGAGATATTTCCTTAGACCAGAATGACTTACTACTGGATGCATTAGAGTCCCTACATCGGCGTTCATTTATCTGGAAGAATAACGGTCGTATTAGCGTTCCTCAACTCCTGCAGGAATATCTGAAAGTATCCCAAAAAATAGGGCAAACTTAGAGAATTTTCTTCCTAGTCTTTGTTCTGAGATTTCTCTCCCAGTTCTTGTTTTGAGACAAATCAATTATCGGCTAATTATCAAGCAGCACCAGTCTTGGTCTTGATCAGTTTTACGAACTTCCCAGTGATGGCTGTGGAGCGCCTCAAAAATCATGGGCTTTTGAGTATCTAGAATGCCGCTGAGGATCCCCCAACTTCCCGGCTTCGCAATGTCAGAGAATTGAGGTATTAAGTCTAGAATCACGGAAGCCAGAATATTGCAGCAGAATCCTTGGACAGGATTCTGGATATGTTGTCTAAGCTGATCAATGCTTCCTTCGGTAACCCATAATTGATTGGAGGTCAGTCCATTTAGAGCGCGACTGGCTTGGGTTGCGCCAATGGCAAGGGGATCCAGATCAACGGCATAAGCTTTATCGGCGCCCAATAAGAGGGCTGCAATCGAGAGAATTCCTGTGCCACAACCAATATCAGCAATGGTGAGCGGATGGGACTGTGGTTCTTGCATCTGCTGTTCTAGAGCTCGTAGGCAAAGTTGAGTGGTCGCGTGGGCACCGGTACCAAATGCAACACCGGGATTGAGACGGATGAGAAGACGGTCACTCTGGTTTGGCACGTCTAGCCAAGCTGGATAAATCAGTAACCGCTTGCCGATTTCCAGCGGATGCCAATAGTCTCGCCAGTTATAAGCCCAGTCTTCCTCTGTGATGATTTGCCAGCTAACTTCCGGGGCAGGTTGTCCCACCGCTTGCACATCCTGGCGCAGACGATCCGCCATTTGCCCCAGCTCAGGGGGTTGGACTCGATCTAGGGATAGATATCCACAAACCGTTAACGCTTGATTGATAATTTGGCTTGATGTGCCTTGGCAACCCTCCTCTTGGAGTCGCCAAAACACCAGATCATCCAGCAGTGGTACCCCCACAATCTTAATTTCCCACCATTGGCTAGGGGTTAACGTTGTGGGGGCGACCGACTGATTTTGACCGTCTGGAGAATCGGCCATTACTGCAAATTCACGATATAGGCATCCCGAATCCCTTCTACATTGGTGATTTCAGATAGAACGCCTTCCGGTAAAGGATCATCCAAGCTGAGCACCATAACTGCAGATCCGCGCACCATTTTACGGCCCACTTGCATACTGGCGATATTGACGTTGAAGCTGCCGAGCTGAGAACCAATTTGGCCGATAATACCTGGCATATCCCGATGCACTGTAAGCAGCATATGGCGAGTCGGAACTACGTTGATGGGGAAATCATCAATATTGGTAATCCGCAGCTCATTTTCACCTAAGATAGCACCAGTGACGGATCGTGTTTCCGAGGGACCTTTGGCGGAAAGTTGAATCGACCCTGAATAGTCTCGAACTGAAGCATCACGGGTTTCAACGACACGAATCCCCCGATCTTTAGCTTCGATGCCAGCATTGACATAGTTGACGCGCTCCCGCAGAGCAGGAGAGAGGAGTCCCTTAAGGGCAGCGACAACAATGGGCTGACTATCGTTTGAGGCCAGTTCTCCTTGCAACCGCACGTCTAGAGATTCAATTCGACCGCCAGCCAATTGACCGACGAGATTTCCCAAGGTCTCGGCTAAGAGCATATAGGGCTTGAGTTTCTCTAAGACGTCGGGGCGCAAACCAGGGATATTCACGGCAGAACGAGCCGGTAATCCTAGAAGAACATCCCGAATTTGCTCCGCTACATCCACTGCCACATTGGTTTGGGCCTCCTCAGTGGATGCCCCGAGGTGTGGAGTCAAAATAATATCTTGCTCTAAGTGACACAGGGGAGAGTCTCCTAATGGCTCATTGGCATAAACATCTAAGGCGGCGGCAGCAATTTGTCCCGATTCCAGAGCTTGGGCTAAAGCCGCTTCATCGATAATGCCGCCCCGAGCACAGTTGATAATGCGGGCCGTGGGCTTCATTTTGCTGAGGTTGTCAGCATTAATCAAATTTTGGGTTTCGGGGGTTTTAGGAAGATGCAAGGTGATATAGTCTGATTCTTGAAAGAGGAAATCCAATTCCACCAAGCGGCAGCCTAGCTGTTCTGCTCGTTCTTGGGATAAAAAGGGGTCGTAGGCCAGTAGCTTCATGCCCATGGCCCGAGCGACTGTCGCCACATGGGAGCCAATTTTGCCGAGCCCGACAACCCCTAGGGTCTTTTTATAGACTTCTACACCTGTAAATTTTTTGCGCTCCCACTTTCCTGCTTTAACGGACTGATTCGCATCGGGGATATGGCGGGAGAGGGACAGCATTAAGGCTAAGGCATGTTCTGCCGCCGCAATGGTGTTCCCTTCGGGAGAATTCACCACCACGATGCCCTTGCGGGTCGCGGTGGGCACATCCACATTATCGACTCCAACCCCAGCGCGGCCAATAATTTTGAGCTGGGTGGCTGCTTCAATCACTGCTTCTGTAACTTGGGTGCCCGACCGAATCATCAGGGCATCGTACTCAGGAATAATTTGGATGAGTTCTTCGGGAGAAAGCTTGGTTTTAACATCAACCTGGGCAACTTGACCGAGAAGGTCAATGCCAGAAGGGTCAATTGGATCCGAGACGAGAACCTTGGGCATAACAGGAAAGGAGAATGAAAGTTCACAGGGATGAACAGAACGGAATGGACCCATTTCTGACACCTCAGTTCGCCATTCTACAAGAACCCCGAGGGAAGAACTAGGGTAAAAAAGATAAAGCTCATGCAGCCGAATGCCTATTCCTTTTCCAGTACGTCAGCAAAGGCTAAATTTTGAGACGCCAGCACAAACAAGGTGGTGGGTAACCCTAAGGTTCGAGTCTGTAAATTCTCGTAATATTCACTAAAGTGTTCATCGGGGCGGGCCATCCCTAGAATAACGAGATCAGCCCCTTTGGAAGAGGATTTTAAGATCTGGGCAAAGGGACGTCCATTGGCAATGATCACTTGGGAAACCGCACGAATACGGAGGCGCTTAACGACATCGTCAAGGTTGCGTTGAGCGGCTTGGGCGGCAGACTGATCGGGGACAACGAGTTTGAGCCAAATTTCGGTCTGCCGCCACACCATACTGGTCCGCAATAAGTCAGCCAAGATCAGCATCAGACCGCCATTTTGCTTTAAACCGCCCCACCAGACATCAATTCGGCTGCAGAAGTTGGGAAAGCGGTTTTGATGATTGTCTTGGTACCGGAGAATGGCAACATTTCGTTGAGCTTGGTGGAAATGGGCAATCATTTGGCAGTAGCGATCTCGACTCGTAGCGTTTTCCGTATTGCCCAACAAAATGGTGTTAGGGACTAAGGCTCCAAGACCGTAAGCTTCGACCAAACGTTCTGCCCCACCAAAGGGATCGCTATCGCGAACAAAACGAACGAGGGCTTTAACTCCTTTGCGATCCAAATAGTCTTTCACCATCGCTTCCATCGTGGTCTGTTGCGCTACGTCTCTCGCCTCTGCCGGGAGAACACTGGAAACAGTAATGAGGCCGCGATTGTGGGTAAGAGCAGAGGCTACCTGGACCAGATGCCATCGGCGAGTGGGAATGCCTGATAACACCAAAATATGTGGTCGCCAGTTTTTCGGGTCGGGGGCATTGCTAATTTGAAACAGTCCCTTGCGGACCACAGTCATCCATATGCCCCGACGGACATCTCCCCAGGCGCTTTCCAACTGCTGGCGCTCTAGCCATAGGTAGATGGCCAATACAATCAGAGCCGCGACAATGGTTGCCAGCCCGTTGATCAAAAACATAACAGCAATACATCCCAAAGCACCCATCAGGGAAAAAATCCAGTGGATGCGGAAGGTGGGACGGAAAGAAGGGCTTTGAAGAAAGCTTTCCACGCCAGCCGCCACGTTAAGGACCATATAGGTGGTCAAGAAAAACATACTGAGAACCGGGGCAATCAAATTGAGATCGCCGATGGAGACTACCGCTAAGGCAATCCCTAAGGTAAACAGCGTGCCCAGTCGGGGTTCATCCGTGGGGCCGCTGCCAATTCCCAGCCACCGAAGACTGCGAGGCAAGATGCGATCGCGCGCCAATGCCTGTAAGACTCGGGGAGCCCCTAAAATACTGCCAATCGCACTGGAAAGAGTGGCGCCCCAGACTCCCAATAAGATGGCATCGCCCCAAAAAGCAATTTCCCGCATCACTAGGGGATTTTGCATCAGGGTGCCAGGTTCGGCTCGCATAGTGAGCAGGATCGGCAATACCATATAGATCACATAGCCGGTTCCCACCGCAGCCAATGTGCCTTGCGGGATCGACCGGGCCGGATCTTTGAGATCGCCGGACATACTGACGCCCGCCATAATACCGGTGACGGCCGGGAAAAAGACGGCAAAGACTTCCCAAAAACTCTTGGCTTGAGGAATGGCATCGGTCCCTGTTTCTGGTGGCACCGCATGACCAAATCCAAAGGAGATCAGGGAGAGGGCAATGGCTGCCATAATCCCAAATTGGGCTTTGATGGCAATATCGGCTGACTTTAAGGCCAAACCCGCCACTAATAGGGTGGTAATGGCAGCCACTAGGGTTTGATTGAGGCTGGGAAAGATGCGAACCAGACTTTCGGCAAAGCCAATGGTGTAGAGGGCCACAGAGACAGCCTGGGCAAAAAATAGGGGAATCCCCACGGCCCCACCTGTTTCAATCCCAAGGGAGCGGCTAATCATGTAGTAGGCTCCCCCAGTCCGCACCACCTGATCGGTGGCAATTGCAGAAATAGACAGGGCCGTTAAAAAGGTGATCGAAGTGGCTAGGGTGACGATCACCAAAGTATTAAACAGACCGACATTGCCCACAACCCAACCAAAGCGTAGGTACATAATCACGCCCAGGATGGTCAGCAAGGAGGGAGTATAAACGCCTGCAAATGTGCCTAGTCCAGGCGTTTCTTCGGTACTAGCCTGGGCCTTAGACCGACGCAGAGGGAATTGGGGCATAGACAAACTTGCACATGGAGGATTGCGGGCCTCAGTTACTATCTCACAAACTTTTGGCGGTAGGATTAATGGCTGAGGTGTGTAGCATTGTACTTCGCTTCCCTCTCCCCTTGCTTAATAAGGGCTACAAACCGATTTGCCTGCCATGTGGATGCAATTGGATATTCTGTATCCCATCTTGCCAGGAGATAAAAATACACGCTAGAAACGCGACAAACTAAGGCAAAGTCCACCGACAACTAAGGACACCGATTGACCGATTTATTTACTGATTTTTCTTATCGGCTTTAAAGAGTGACATGCTGCGTTATTAGCCTTGATGTGTGATTTACAGATGCCCCTTGAACACCATCAGGCCCAACAGGGTACCCAGATAATAAAGTTGAAGCAGAAGAGGTATCAGGTTGTTTGCGTTAGTTGGCTGATGCACAGCAGTTCTGCCACATTCGGGGTGATAGGCCGACCTTCAAAGCAAAGATATGCCTGGGCTGGATCCACTCAGAAATATTTTTTCTAGCCATTCTGGCATACCAGTGCTTTAGCTTGAGTAGTTACAAATCTTAATTATTTTCAAGTTAAGTTAAGTTTTGCTACTTCTTTGCTTCGGCCTCTGCCCTAGCTATCTACGGGTCAATTCCCTAAATCTGGTGAGTGACTTCTGCTACCCTACACTACATCTAGCGCTCTCCTAGGAACGATACTCCAAGACCCTAGTGAATTAGATCACTGGATTGTGGTGATCCACATCAATCAGTGCTCTACTAAAAGAGATAAAGCGCTCACAGTCTTGGGGGACTTGCCAGTATTCCATACTTCATTCTGGAAGTTCAGAGCAAGGGATGTCGTTTTCAATGGTTTAAGTCATAATTGCGGTGGAAGTCACTGTAGACTGTCCCAATTTTCGTGAGAAAGGCTACAATCATGGAGGTTTAGCAATAGCCGAGCGGCCAAAATCCGATTTAGGACGGTACTTGATCCGCTTCTCAGGCTTTGAATTGCCCTGTCCATACTACTGAGGGCAAGTTCAATCGACCTCTGAATTCAACGCCTTAACTGAATTTGTTAGATTCGGTTGTAGTGAGTAAATATGGTTCTCCTATCGTCTTAATTAGGGAGTATTGAGGAATCCGGCATGACCCAAGCCAATAATGTACTAGAAGCTATCCAAGCCCCAGCAAATGATTTAGATCATCTGGTTGAGGAGGCGGCCAGTAGCGCTAGTGAGGATAACCAATCCGATGAAGGAGGGAAAACGAGCAAAGCTCGCACTGCCCGTCGTCGGGGTCAATCCAAGAAGAAGCATTACACAGAAGATTCCATCCGGCTTTATTTACAAGAAATCGGTAGAATCCGGTTGTTGCGAGCTGATGAAGAAATCGAGTTAGCTCGTAAGATTGCAGACTTGCTTGAGCTGGAACGCATTCGGGATGATCTGTATGATCGGCTCGAACGTGAACCCCATCTCCAAGAGTGGGCCACGGAAGTTGATATGCCCCTCAATCGATTTCGCCATCGCTTACATACCGGCCAGCGAGCTAAGGACAAGATGGTGCAGTCCAACCTTAGATTGGTGGTGTCCATTGCTAAAAAATACATGAATCGGGGGCTGTCTTTCCAAGACCTAATTCAAGAAGGAAGCCTTGGCTTGATTCGAGCTGCTGAGAAGTTTGATCACGAGAAAGGATACAAGTTCTCCACCTATGCCACCTGGTGGATTCGTCAGGCCATTACCCGTGCGATCGCAGATCAATCCCGCACCATTCGCCTCCCAGTTCACCTGTACGAAACCATATCTCGCATCAAGAAAACCACTAAACTTCTCTCCCAAGAAATGGGTCGCAAGCCCACGGAAGAAGAAATTGCCACTCGCATGGAAATGACCATCGAGAAACTGCGTTTTATTGCCAAGTCAGCCCAGCTCCCCATCTCTTTGGAAACGCCTATTGGCAAAGAAGAAGACTCCCGCTTAGGGGACTTTATTGAGTCCGATGGGGAAACCCCAGAGGATCAAGTTTCCAAGAGTCTGCTTCGCGAAGATCTAGAAACGGTTCTCGACACCCTTAGCCCCCGCGAGCGTGATGTTCTGAAGCTGCGCTATGGACTAGACGATGGCCGGATGAAGACCTTAGAAGAAATTGGTCAAATCTTTAACGTTACTCGTGAGCGGATTCGGCAAATTGAAGCCAAAGCGTTGCGTAAACTGCGCCATCCTAACCGCAATAGCGTATTGAAAGAGTATATTCGCTAGTCTCAATAATCAGTAAGTCAATAAACAAGAGGATGCCGTACTTCAATGGCATCCTCTTCTTTTATTTCAGCTTCTTAATCTGACAGTCGACCCACCTAAACTTCCTTCTCGCTAGGAAGCGGACTGCGAGATAGGGGCACATAGAGCAGTGCCGCAGCTTCATATAGGGCATCTAATCGGCGAATAAACCAACTGTCTTTGGGGAGATTGTGAATGGATTCAATCCGATGCAAACGTTCTGCGACCTGTCCATGTACGCCTACTAAAAAAACTACTTTTCCTGTATTCTCTGCATCTTTGAGGATATTCTCAATGGCTAAGGAAGCCGTAATGCCTACTCGGGTAACATCACTGAGATCTAAAATCAACACTTTGTAGGCTTTAACAATAGACAGTCGCTGAGAGATAGACTTAGCTGCGCCAAAACTCATCGGGCCGCTAAAGAAAAAGAGCAGAATTTGACCCTTAGCCCTGGCAATAATATCTTTCTCAACCTGACTGATTTGCTGATCATCCGTGGGCCCCGTAATCGTTCGCATAGTTTGTACTTGCAAATCGGTCAAACTTTTAATCGTCAACAGATTAGCCAGAAACGCACCCACGGCCACTGCAGTCACTAGATCCACAAACACGGTCAAGAACATGACCAGATACATGACTCCTGCCCCTTTCAGCGACAGCCGATGAGCCCGTTTGAGAAAACTCCAATCAATAATGTCAATCCCCACTTTAATCAGAATTCCCGCTAAAACAGCATTGGGAATGGGTTCTGTTAAGCGGGAGGCACCAATGACAATCACAGCCAAAACAACCGCATGAATAATGCCAGATAAAGGGGTTTGTCCTCCCGACTTGGCATTAATCACGGTGCGCATAGTTGCTCCAGCCCCTGGTAGTCCTCCCATCATGCCAGCCATAAGGTTCCCTAATCCTTGGCCGATCAATTCTCGATCGGAATCATGCTGGGTGTGAGTGATATTATCGGCAACTAATGAGGTTAAAAGCGAATCGATGGAACCCAACATAGCCAACATCACGCTGTAGCCCAGCATGGTTTTGGCATACTTTAGTTGGAACATCGGCATCTGCAACTCTGGCAGTCCGGCAGGGATCCGTCCAATCACCGGAATTCCACTCTCGGGAAATCCATAAACCGAAATTAAGGTGCAGACGACCAGGGCAATTAACGGTGCCGGCAAAATTCGATTTAACCGGGGCGGAGCAGCAAACACAATCATCAAGGTTAGAAGTCCTAACCCGAGAGCAACTGGATTGATATCTGTCACCACGCCTGGGAGTTGTTGCAGGGCATTGATGGCCTTAGAAGAAGCTTTATGTCCCAGTAATGGCGAAATCTGCAGCGTAATGATGATCAAACCCACACCAGACATAAATCCCGAGATAACGGTGTAGGGCATTAATGTAATGTATTTCCCTAACCGTAAGACCCCAAATAAGATTTGGAATAGCCCTGCCATCATCACAACGGTGAAGGCCATGGCCAGGCCCGTTGCAGGGTCATCCTTCATCAAGGCCGTAAAAATAGTCGCCATGACGACGGACATGGGGCCAGTCGGTCCCGAAATTTGTGAGGGTGTCCCTCCACAAAGGGAAGCAAAGAAACCGACTCCAATAGCGCCGTACAATCCAGCAATAGCGCCTGAATTGGTCGGGACATCTGCAGTAGCGGAGACCCCAAAAGCGAGGGCTAAGGGTAATGCAACAATCGCTGCGGTCATTCCACCCAGCAGATCACCTCGAAAGTTGCGAAAGTGTAGGTTATTCACAAACCTATACTGAGCTGTTGCCATTACGCGGAGCCTGTATTTAATTCTTAGGTGAGTAAGATTATAAGCCCAAGCCCATGAAATCAAGGGTCACGTGACTAGCACGTACAAGTTGAAGTGAGTATTCACTTAACTTAAAAGAAATTTATAAAAACTCAACCCCCACTTATTCACTTATTGGTTTCTACAACCCTTCTAAAACAGATTCTCTCTTACAATGATGCTGGCTTTGAGGATCAACAGATACTGCGTTTTGATGGCTTTTTGACTCCGTTTGATCTGACTCATGTTGGAGCTTGTTCTGTCCCACCTGTTCTCCCAATCTCTTTAAAGAGATAGAAATAGACCCGGAAGGGACAAATTGCAGTTGCCAAGTACACTCATTGATGTCTATACTGAGGTTTCGCGCCGCGGGGTAGAGCAGTCTGGTAGCTCGTCGGGCTCATAACCCGAAGGTCCATGGTTCAAATCCGTGCCCCGCCACCAGTGCTTAGGGGTACCCCAGGGATAACAATCTCTGGGGTATTCTTTTTTAAATAAGTCCTGACATTTCTCAGGGCAATCTGCGAGAATGGCGAGGACGGGATGTCGAGATTGTTGAGGATCTTAAGTCTATGTCTGCTCAATCATCACAACGGATTTTTTGGGGTGCTGGCACCCTTGTCTTGTTTATTTGGTTCTTGATCCCCGGTGGTCATCATGGATTTTCCGAATTTTTAACCGCGGGGATGGTCGTCGGTTTAGGCAGTTTGGCCGTTAGCCTCAAGTTTTTTCCAGGCTTAAAGCGCCAAGTCCCTGACCTAGATGCCACTCAAATTTCTCGACCTATTGTTGAAAAGACTGTAGCCACCAGCGAATCGTTGCTTGAGCAACTTGAAACCCTTGCAGAACCCACACCTCAATCTGCGGCCTTCAAGGAGCAACTCCAGCAAATAGACTTGCATCGACAAGAGCCTCGCCTATTGGTGACGGGAGCACCTGGCGTCGGTAAATCGACGTTAATGGCGTTGCTCCAATCCCGGTGGTGCCAATTTCAGAAAGATCCTTGTGCCGTCACGGAAATAGGAAGTCTATCTCACTCAGCTACCCTAGAGATCTCTCCTGCCATGATGGCGGCGGATCTGATTCTTTATGTGATTCAGGGTGACCTTACGGAGTCTGAACACCAGTGTTTACAAACGTTGCAATCTCTTAAGCAGCGAGTTTTGGTTGTGTTGAACAAGCAAGATCAATATCTGCCGACCCAACGTTTAATTTTGCAACAGAAAATACAGCAGCGATTGCAGCCTTGGCTGTCAGAATCAGATATTGTTGCTGTCTCTGCTCATCCCCAGGCCGTTAAAGTGCGTCGCTTCAGTGAAGATGGTTCCTGTCAGGAAGACTTAGAGCACCCCCAGCCCGATCTGTCCGGCTTAGTCCAGCGCCTTGATCAAGTGATGGCCGCTGAGAAGGAACAACTCATTCTATTTCAGGCGTATCAGCAAACCGTTACCTTACGCACCCAAGTCCAAGGGGCGCTCAATGGTGTCCGTCGTCAGTTGGCGTCACCCATTATTGAACGATATCAGTGGATTACAGGGGCAACTGCTTTTGCCAATCCGGTGCCCACCTTAGATATGCTAGCCGCAGCAGCAATCAGCGCCAAAATGGTGACGGAGTTGGGATCTTTGTATCGGCTGAAGTTTTCGCTGGCTCAGGCCCAGGTCGTTGCCAGCACCTTAGCGACTGCCATGCTCAAACTCGGCTTAGTCGAGGTTTCGACGCAAGCCCTCAGTTCACTGCTGAAAGGACACCACTTTACCTTTGTCGCTGGGGGGCTGGTTCAAGGAGTGAGTACGGCCCATTTAACTCGAGTTGCTGGCTTGAGTTTGATCGAGCATTTTCAGGAACTCAGTGACCTAGCGGTTGCTGCTCCAGAGTCAAATTGGGATCCAGAGAAACTGAAGCAGATTGTGGCAAAAGTCTTTCAGGAGCATCAGAAAGTGGATGCCCTCAAGGCCTTTGCTCAGCAATCTATTGGTCGGTTCCGCCGTCAAGGGGGTCTGTTAGAAGCCCCTGCATCCTAAGCGATTGTGGCTCAGTCTCTACCAGACAACATTCAAACAGCAGTTGAGGAGGCAACCTGCAAACCCATATCGGTTCGCCAACATGCTTGTTTCAGCATTCAACATATTATTCAACAAGTAGAGACCTTTCCTGTTCCGCTGCAAACAGAGCTGCAAAACCAGCTGGGTGCCTTATCCAGCTTGAACTCGAAACTCAATCAAGGGATATTTCAAATTGCGACGTTTGGGTTTGTCAGTCGCGGGAAATCGGCTGTTCTCAACGCTTTATTTGCGGAGACCATTTTTCCCGTTGGTCCTTTGAATGGAGAAACGCAATGGCCCCGTTCTGTGCGTTGGTCGCCTGGTGGAACTTCTTCTCTACCGGATTTACAGATTGAACTGATTGATACGCCTGGTTTAGACGAAATTGAGGGGCAGGGGCGAGCCCAAATGGCTCAGGAAATTGCCCAGGCTGCTGATCTGATTCTGTTTATTATTGCGGGGCCACCCACTGCCTTGGAATTAGACGCACTTAAAGCGTTACGACAATCGGGGCGTCCGCTATTGATTGTGGTCAATAAGGCGGACCTCTATCCTGATTTAGATGCGGCCAAAGTTTATGATCGCATCACTGATTCGTCTTTACAACAGGTTCTAACCCCAGAAGATATCTTGCTGACATCAGCCGCTCCAGCTCCCTTAGAAATTCGGGTAGAATTTCCAGACGGTCGCACCACCACAGAGTGGGAAACACCTCCCGTAAATATTGAGCCCTTACGCTTGGCATTGCTGCAGTTGATTCAGCAAGAAGGCCGCACAATATTAACCTTGAATACGCTTCTGCAAGCCCAAAGGATACAGCGCGATATTGCCGAGCATGTTCAGACCTACGAAGCGCAATCAGGCAAAGCCTGTATGGGGCAGTATGCCCGCTTAAAGGCTGCGCTCATTGCCATTTGTCCGCTCACCTTTCTCGATGTCGGCATCGGTCTCCTGGCTGATTTACTCTTAATTGGCACCCTAGTCAAACTCTACCGCTTGCCCACCCATCGACACCAAGTTAATCAACTTTGGGGCCAAATCCTATTGAGTCTTACTAGCTTAGGTTTAGTGGAGATCATGACTCCCACTTTGTCTGCTTGGACCCATCATCTCTCCCTCGGTTTTCTGCCCTGGGTGAGTACCGGTTTACTCCAAGCCGGGGTTAGTCTATATGGCACGCAGCGGGTGGGTCGTCAAACGCAAATCTATTTAGTCAAGGGCTACACTTGGGGTCCCTTGGGCGCTAGCACCTTGATCCAAGATATTCTCAAACAATTGCAGCCTCAGACGGTGCTGTATCGCCTGCGGGAAGAGTTATCTGCCCAGCTATAAGCCTATTTCGATAGGCAGGCTGGACTGTTTTCAAGAATGACTTCAAACATTGGCATTGCCACCTCTACAGGTTGCTGATAATAGCCCACCATCTCTTGCTCAATGTTGCGGCGAGCTTGATTCGCTTGTCGAGTGCCCGCATACTCAGACAAAATCACGAGATATTGAGCTGCTCGCGACGCTGCTTCGATGCGATCGTTTCGTCGCATGGCCACCTGAAATAAATTCCAAGATTGCCAAGCACTATTGACGAGGGAGGGCCTCGTAATCAACCCTTGAGAGATGGCGCTTTCGTAATTGACCCGGTAAGGGCTACAGGTCTTGGCTGCAAGCGCCGGTGCCACCACTAATTGCAGTTGAATGGGTAATAACAGCCCCAGCAGATAGATTCGTTTCATCACACACCCCACACACTAGAGAGTCATTTTTTCTAGACATGAAAATGCCTAATCGATATGGTGCCCATTGAACGCAGAAATGCGAATGGAAACTCGAGGCATCAGATGAGGAGTAAAACATGCTTTACTCAAAGCTTATCGTCTTTAAAGAATTTATGGGAAAGCAATCGTTCCATTCGGTAACGTGGCTTTTTCAAAACTTAATGCTTGGCCTAATCGCTCTCCGCCTTCAAACTGAGCTTGTGAGAGGTTCGCTCCCTCTAAATTGGCATCGGTGAAGTCTGTCCATGCGAGGCTAGTACCCGTCATCAGAGCATTGGCTAAATTGGCCCCTGTGAGATCGGCCAGATTTAAATTGGCGTTTGTTAGATTAGCCCCTGCTAGATTAGCGTGACGTAAATTAACAGCAGATAAATCAGCGCCTTGCAAGTCACAGCCAGGACAAGACCGCGATTTCACCAATCTTTGCAAATGTTCAGGATTTTCTGCCTGAGCATTTGGGCTGATCCAGAGCATTGCAAATAGGGCCACACCAAGAGTTAAAGATTTCATGGATTAATATTGAATACATACTCTTTGGACATTTTAGAAGAAAGCAAGGGGCAGTTCTATTCCTGACCATACTGTTTGGTAGGTCTGGTAGGGGTCTGAAAGACTTGGGAAAGTGAATACAGAATCGATATCCCCAAAAATAATTAATCTATGAGAATAAAAACAGATTCTTGAGGCAAAATTCTTTACAATTGGAGCATGTTGCATTGAGCCACGCCCGTGGGAGATAAACCATTTCTAAAACCCTCTGGGAAATGGATCATTTCTGGAGCAGTTGTCTTAGCTCTAGGGATTAGTGGTGTCAGTGTCTTTCAAGCTTTACATCCAGGACCCGACAAAACAGAGAATGCGCCGACTCCCTCTGCCAAACAACCCCGAGCGATATCCGCGCTGGGTCGTATTGAGCCAGCTGGGCAAGTGCTAAAAGTCAGTGGTCCGACGGGGGAAAGGGTTTTGAGGTTGTTGGTTAAAGAAGGACAACAACTGGAGAAAGGAGAGACACTGGCTTTCCTAGACAGCTATCCTGAACGGCAAGCTGAAGTAAAACTCGCTGCAAGCCGTTTGTTAGAAGCCCAGAATCGCTTTATTGCGGAAGGTGAGTTGGGAAGGGCGCAAGGACAAGAAGCAAGAACACGCCGCAACCAGGCTGAAAACCCAAAAATCAGAGAGATTCTGGCTCAAGGTGCCCTAGTTCGACAGTCTCGGGTGGAGTATCAACAAGCTCAAACAAACTTAAAAAGGTACCAAAACTTGCAACAGGCCGGAGCGGTTTCTCAGCAAGATTTAGATGATCGGATGCTGTCTTTTCGCAGTAAACAACAGCAACTCAATAATGCGATCGCAACCCTGGCCATGCTGGAAGAAGAACTCAAAACCGATAGCAACAATGCCAAAGCTCAAATCAATCGAACTCAGGCAGGGACCTTGCGATCGCAAGCCCAAATCGACTTAGCCTCAGCCAAAAGCAATCTAGAGCTCGCGAAAGCCCGGATGACGCGGACCATCATTCGAGCCCCCAAATCGGGTCAAGTTCTCAAAATTCTGGTGCGAGAAGGGGAAGCGATTCCTACGATTGCGAACCAAGGCAGTAATGCCCAGCAAGCTATTCTCGAAATGGGTAATACTCGGCAAATGTACGTGGTTGCAGAAGTCTATGAGACAGACATTAATAAAGTGAAAATTGGTCAAATTGCGAAGATTAACAGTCCTATTATCAAGGGAGAGATAGAGGGCACCGTTGATAAGATTGGGCTAAAGATTGGCAAGAACGATGTCGTCGGTACTGACCCTGCGGCCAATACCGACCTCCGGGTTGTAGAAGTCAAAATTCGCCTCCACAACAGTATTGCCGTTGCCGGGCTCACGAATTTGACCGTTAATGTGGATATCCAAATGGAAGGATAGGCAGCGAAGATGCTGCTGGCCATTCCCCTCGCCTGGTTGCAGCTTGCCCGGGAAAAGGTGCGGCTGTTGGTTGCCCTCGCAGGGATAGGATTTGCCGTTATTTTGATGATGATGCAGCTCGGCTTTCAAGAAGCGCTATTTACGGCTGCCGTTAATTTCCATGTCAACCTCAAGACGGATATTGTCCTGATCAATCCCCAAACAACCACCTTGTTTGCGATCAAGAACTTGAGTCGCAGACGACTGTATCAATCAGCCGGGGTGGAGGGTGTGCAATCGGTTACTCCCCTTTATCTAGACTTTGGATTTTGGCGAAATCCAGAAACCCGGAGCACCCGACAAATCATGATTATTGGGTTTGACCCCAGTCAGGCTGTCTTTTCCTTGCCAGGGGTAGAAACCTACTTAGACCAGATCAAATTACCGGATGTGGTGCTGTTTGATGAAAACTCTCGGCCTGAGTATGGCCCGATTGCAGACCAATTCCAACAGGGGCAAACGGTATCCACAGAAGTATCGGGTCGAAAAATTACCGTTGGTGGCTTGTTTCAGTTGGGAGCGTCTTTTTCTGCTGACGGCAATTTGATTACGAGTGATGTTAATTTGATTCGAATGATCCCTGAGCGAACTCTAGGATTGATTGATATCGGTCTGATTAACGTTAAACCGGGGGGAGATGTCAGTGCTGTGATCACTGAACTTCAGAACATCCTGCCAGATGATGTCCTAGTGCTTTCCAAACAGGGGTTTGTTCAATTTGAGCGAAACTACTGGGAAACCAGTACTACAATTGGCTTTATTTTTACCCTGGGCACTATGATGGGATTTATTGTGGGGATGGTGATTGTGTACCAAATCCTATATACCGATGTGTCCGATCATTTGGCAGAATATGCCACTTTGAAGGCGATGGGGTACAAAAGTCGATTCCTCTATTCTGTCGTACTGCAAGAAGCGTTTATCCTGGCTGTATTGGGATTTATTCCAGGATTCGCCCTCTGCTTGGGACTTTATAAACTGGTGCGAGATGGCACTGCTTTACCCATGTTTATGACGTCGGATCGAGTGATCACCGTATTTGTGTTGACCTTGATCATGTGCATGGTCTCGGGCGCGATTGCCATGCGCCGAGTTCAAGCGGCAGATCCTGCCGATATCTTTTAGGATGAGTGCTGCTCCAGTGATTGCGGTTGATCGGGTCAGCCATTTCTTTGGTAGAGGAAGACTCCGTAAGCAAGTCCTATTCGATGTTTGCGCCGATATCCATGCGGGCGAGGTTGTGATTATGTCCGGCCCTTCCGGGTCAGGGAAAACGACCCTTTTGACCTTGATTGGTGCCCTGAGAGCCACCCAGTCTGGTCGCCTGTCGGTCCTAGGCCAACAGTTGAGGGATGCTAGCACCCATGAATTGGTTCAGGTCCGTCGATATATTGGCTATATTTTCCAAGCCCATAATCTGCTGTACTCTCTCACGGCTCGGCAAAATGTCCAAATATCTTTGGATCTGCATACGGACATCGATCCAAAGGTTGCCTACCAGCGATCGGTGGATATGCTCGCTGAAGTGGGTTTAGCAGACTGGGCCGATTATTATCCCCAGGAATTATCAGGGGGACAAAAGCAACGGGTTGCGATCGCACGCGCCCTAGTCAGTTATCCAAAAATCGTCCTCGCCGATGAACCTACGGCTTCTTTAGATAAGCAATCGGGCAGGGAGGTCGTGGAACTAATGCAGCAGCTTGCCAAACAGCAGGGCTGTACGATTCTCATGGTGACACACGATAACCGAGTCTTGGATGTCGCAGATCGACTGATTCAGATGGAAGATGGTCATCTGAAGCCGCAATCAACCCCCTATCCACTCTCCTCCAACTGATTTTTTTATCTGGACAGCCCTTTGAGTCGACGGCAGCAGTTGCGGGACTGATTGTCCTCAGCATGTTTAGAGTAAAAAATCTCAGTTAATGAGTTTTGTCTATGCCAAAGTTTATGATTCATTATGCAGGCTTATTCCATCAATGAAATAGATCGATCTGCCGATAGGGGATCAGCAACAGGGGGCCTATGCTCAGATAGGCCCCTTATTCAGAAAGCGTTACAGCTAATTGCGATTCACAGCTTAACCCTTTACACAGGGTGTAAAGGCGATGAACAGAAATTTTTAATTGAAAATTGATTGCAATAACATCCATTCTCTGTTACTTTTTTGTGTAGAGATTTATTGAAAGATATTTTCAGTTAAAAATTTCTGTTTGAGATGAGAAGCAGTATGCCTGACATACAAACAGCTTGCCAACCTGCTGGGACAGTCGAACCCAACCCCATCGATCTGGGGTCAGAAATTACGGTTCCAGTGTGTGAAGGTTTGAATATTGCCCTAGCCAGTTTTCAAGGACTCTATTTGCAATATCAAAAGCATCATTTTGTGGTCGAAGGTGCTGAGTTCTATCCGCTACATCAGTACTTTCAAGATAGTGGTGAAGTAGTTCGAGGGCATGTGCATGACCTAGGCGAGCGTTTAAATGGCTTGGGTGGTGTCCCCATTGCCAGTGTTAATCAACTGGCTGAGTTATGTGTTTTTACGTCGGAAGCAGAGGGCTGTTTTACCGAACGGCAAATGGTGGAACATAACTTAGCAGCGGAGCAATCAGTGGTTTCTTTACTGAGATCGCAAGCTGCCCAGGCTGAAAGCCTAGGCGATCGCGCAACCCGTTATCTGTTGGAACAGTTATTGCTCGCCACAGAGGAGAGAGCTTTTCACCTTGCTCATTTTTTGGCAAGTGACAGTCTTAAAGTCGCGTAATTCAAGGGTGGCTTGTTGGCTAAGTGGGGATCGTTTCATTCCAGTACAGCGCTATTAAATCGTTTGGAGGTCATGGATGCGCCCATCCGGATATCAGTCCACGGTGGAATCACTTCTTGAGAAAATATGTCTTGGCGATCGGTGGCAAGCCCATCGGCGACTCAAGGAATTATCTCTTAATGCCTGGTGTTCTCCAAATGGACAGTTATGTGTGGAGATTAACAATGATGTTGAAGCCGCTCAAGTTTACAGTGTTCTCCAGCAGTTTGTCGCTTCTCGGGCTGAATTGGTGGGCTGGCTGGAACAATGCTGGGAATAACAGCAATAGCTTGCAGACACTCACTTGCACCCGACAAGAAAATAACGGTTGGGTAGACTTTTTTCTTGGTAAAGCCCAGGCGTTGTCGGGTCCATACCAAAGCATTTTAGATGGCAAAGCGAAAGTGGGACTTCACTATTGCAAAGGTGATTTAGACCGTATCGCCTCAATGCATTGTCCCTCCGCCGATATTCCCAGTTATCTGTGGCAGTCTCTACAAGATCAGCATCTGCCGTAAAGGACATCCATCCCAGCAAGCAAGGAGCATAAACTCTCAATTTCATGGGTAAACACATCGAAAAAACAAATTTCACCCTTAGTGGCCGTTTTTTGACCTATATTCTGTCAAAAGGCTGCAATGTCAAAGGCATCCGTTTGGCAACCGCTCAAGGAGAGCAGTACATAAAATTATCCAAGTCGTTGCGACCCGCTTGCTCCGATATTTTGCAGCCTGGAACATGGATTCAAGTGCAGGGCTGCCAAAAAGTCAACACCAAAACAGGCAAGATAAAGCTAAAAGCCAAGGCCATTATGCCTGCCCTGCCGGGTAGTGCCGTCAACAACATTGCGCAGCCATCCCATGAGAGGGTAGAGGATGTTCAGAAAGGCAAGATTCGAATTTGCCAGAAATCAAGCTGTCGGAAGCGGGGGAGCAAACAAGTCCTCTCTGCGTTAAATTCAGCGTTACAATCCTCAGGCCAAGATAAAGACATTCAGCTACAAGCCATGGGTTGTATTGGCAAATGTAAAGCTGGCCCCAATCTTGTCGTTTTGCCTGACAAGGCTCGCTACACAAAGGTCAAGCCTAAAAATATCACCCAAATTCTCCGACAGCATTTCTGAGAAACATAAGTGATGTTTGATAAGTTTCTTCTACACTTGAAGAAAATAGAGATAATGATTATCATTATCTCTATCGTTTAAGCTGGAGTCCTAGTCTCTCAGGGGTCACCCAGCGTTTTTTAACCAAATGTGTGTGAGGATAATGATGAAATATATTCGCTTGCTAGCCAGTGTATTGGGCCTATCTAGTGCGCTGCTGGTCACTGGCATGGCGAGGGCTAGCACTCTGTCTCCAGACAGGTCTGAAATATCAGTATCAGATTTATCTGCGGAGAATGTATCTGTGGAAAACACTACAGATATTGCTCAAGAAAGTCAGCAAGAGCCCTTGATCCTGGCCGACAATAGTCCAGCCGTCTCTGATCTTATGGCTGAGACAGAAGCGGATTCTGTGGGGCAGGTCACCTCTGTTTCCCAACTATCAGATGTGCAACCGGATGATTGGGCCTTCCAAGCGATTCAATCCTTAGTTGAGCGCTATGGCTGCGTTGCGGGTTATCCCGATGGTACGTTTCGCCCCAGTCGGGCAATGTCCCGACGCGAAGCAGCTGCTCTAGTCAATGCCTGCTTGGATAATCTCAGCAATCGATTTGCCACTAAAGAAGACCTAGATGCGCTTAAAGCCCTTCAAGACGAATTTGCGGCTGAGTTAGCCACGTTACGAGGTCGCGTAGATGGTCTCGAAGCCCGTGTCGCAACTGTAGAAGCCCAGCAGTTTTCCACTACCACTAAACTCCAAGCTCAAGTTGTCATGGCCGCTCAGTTTGGAGATTTTTTGAATAATCCAGGTGACAATATTCCTACTCCAGGCGGGGTAGGAATAGGGACTCCCGTCATTGCCAATAATCCGATTGCTGATTCTCGGGTCAGTGCTATTTCCCGAGTTCGTCTGTCTTTTCTGACCAGTTTTAATGGTGATGATGTTTTAGATCTAACCTTAGAAACGGGTAATGGTGGATCTGATTTCTTTTCAGCAACAGGAATTGCCGATCCAGCCAATAATCCCTTCCCAGTTCCACCTATAGTTGGTGCAAATGCTGGAGCTGTCGGGACAACTCTTGGAGATCCAGGAGTTGTGGACTATACAGGATCTGGTACTGGTGTCGAGTTATATAACCTTGGCTATACGTTCAAACCCGTTGAGAATTTA
>NZ_JANQOP010000218.1 GCF_028285745.1 Acaryochloris sp. IP29b_bin.137
GAGGCGTTAAGGGTGGCAGGCAAGGTGCTACCGGATCTGATTCTGCTGGATATCAATATGCCCGATATGCAGGGCTACGATGTGTGTCAACAACTGAAATCAGATGCTAAAACCAAATTAATTCCGGTGATTTTTGTCAGCGCCCTGGATGAAGCCTGGGATAAGGTGAAGGCATTTTCTGTGGGGGGCAGTGATTACATTAATAAGCCGATTCAGATCGTTGAATTAATGGCTCGGATGAAGCATCAACTGCAAATTTGGCACTAAAAAATTTGATGACGATGCAACGCCACTCTGCCAGGGATCTCAAACTGACAAAACCGATGGCAAATTTAGCATGAAGGAATCATCAGATGAACCCCAAAACACCTTCGCTTTCCCTCCGTTGGGTTCTCATCATTCCATTCGTTGTGCAAATTTTTGCTGCCGTGGGAGTGGTCGGTTATTTTTCCTTCCGTAGCGGTCAGCAAGCGGTAGAAGATGTGGTGAATCAACTCCAAAATGAGATTAGCAATCGCATTACCGAACGCCTTGATCAGTACTTACGGTCTACGAGCATCGTGGCTGAAAACCTGTCCCGAGCGGTCCAAACCCAAGAACTGGATATCAAACAAATCAATCGAAATTGGGATCTTTATCTGTGGCGACACCTGAATCTCTACGATGATATTAAAGGGCTCTATGTTGCCACTGAAGATTTGCAATACCGGCACATCCTATATCGGGACGTGGGTATCGTGATGGAACTGTACTCCTTAGAAGACAAGTTCCTGCGATATTTTGGGGTCGATGCCAATGGCAACGTTACGGATCAAGTGATACAAGCTTTTGAAAAAAAGTATGATCCCCATGTCCGTCCTTGGTATACAGCCCCCAAAGAGGCCGGCAAAGCGATATGGAGCCCTGTTTTTGTTTGGGTTCAAGGGGATACGATGAGCGTCGATCTGACAACTCCGATTTACGGCCCATCGCAACAATTCGAAGGGGTGGTGGGAGCCAGTCTGTCACTGGAGAATATCAGTAATTATCTCGCCACACTTGAAATTGCTAAATCTGGGGAAGTGTTTATCTTCGAACGCTCTGGCGAAATTGTCGCCACCTCTACTGGAGAAATACCCCATGGGCTCGCTGACGACGGTAAAACAGTCGCGCGATTGAATGCCCTAGACAGTCAAAATACCCTTACGAGCCAAACGACTCAATATCTCTTCGATCGCTTTGGCAGCTTAGAGAATATCAACTCCCTCACTCAAGATCGCTATAAAATTGAGGGTCGCCAATATTTCTTAAAGGTTGAATCCTATCGTGACAATTTGGGTTTAGATTGGCTGATTGCCATTGTCATCCCTGAATCGGATTTTATGGCCCAAATCTACGCCAACATTCGTACGACCCTGGCCCTTTGCCTGGGGGCATTGGGCATTGCTACCTTTTTGGGCATCCTTACCTCTCGTTGGATTTTGCAGCCGATTTTACGCTTACAAACCGCCTCCAACAGCTTGGCGGCTGGGCAACTGGACCAAGCCATTGAGGTTAAAGGCATCCATGAACTCTCTAGTCTCGGCAGCGCTTTCAACAGCATGGCGAGACAATTGCAAGAATCGTTTCAAGCCTTAGAAGACAACAATGCAAAGCTGGATCAACGGGTGCAACAACGAACCGCCGAGCTGAAAGTCGCAAAAGAAAAAGCCGAAGTGGCGAACCAGGCCAAAAGTCTGTTTATTGCCAATATGAGCCACGAACTGCGCACCCCCCTCAATGGCATTTTGGGCTATGCCCAGGTGCTGGAGCGATCGCCCACTATCTCCGATAAAGCGCAGCAGCAAGTCCACATCATCCATAAGTGTGGCACCCATTTGTTGGGCATGATTAACGACATTTTGGACCTGTCTAAGATTGAAGCGGGCAAACTCGACCTGATGCCCAAACCCGTCCATCTGACCTCCTGCTTACAGGGGGTTGCCGAAGCCTGCCGGGTGCGGGCCGCCCAAAAGGGACTGGAGTTTGTCTATGCCGTTGACCCAGGGTTGCCCGAGGGGGTGGAACTGGATGAACAACGGCTGCGACAGGTGCTGTTCAACCTGTTGAGCAATGCCATTAAATTCACCCAGCAGGGCACCGTGACCTTGCAGGTGTCGGTCGCTGAGGTAACCCGATCCGATTATCGGCGACTGCGTTTTGGGGTAACCGATACCGGCGTGGGCATTGCCCCAGCCCATCTGGATCAGCTATTTAATGCTTTTGTGCAAGTGGGCGATCGCCAAAAGCAAGCTGAAGGCACCGGGCTCGGCCTCGCTATCAGCCGCCGACTTGTGCAATTGATGGGCTCACAGATTGAAGTGCAAAGCGCAGTGGGACAAGGCAGCCAATTTAGCTTTGAACTCGAAGTGCCATTGGCTACCGAATGGGAGCTATCTCCCAGTACCCTACAGAACCACGCTATTATTGGCTATGCCGGTGAACGGCGGCGTGTGTTGGTGGTGGATGACCGCTGGGACAACCGCAGTGTTTTGGTCAGTCTCTTGCAGCCCATTGGCTTTGAAATCGTGGAAGCGGAGGAGGGGCAGCAGGCCCTGGCTGTGCTCCAACAGCAGCCCTTTCATCTCATGATTACTGATTTGGCTATGCCCGTGATGGATGGGTTTGAGTTGCTCCGGCAGGTACAACAGTTGCCCATACGCCCCCCCAAAATGATTGTGTCTTCGGCCTATGTTTCTAAGCAGGAACAGGAACTGGCGATGGCCGCAGGGGCAGATGCGCTGCTGCCAAAGCCCGTTGATGCGGCCAAGCTGTTTGAGCTTTTGGCGCGTGAGCTAGGGTTGGAGTGGCAATATGTGGGGAATGAGGCCCCTCAGGACATTACCTCTGCACCCGCAGCGGCAATTACCCTGCCGTCCCGAGAGCGGTTGCGATCAATGTATAACGCGGCGGATGCGGGGGACTTTCGCATGGTTCGCCGACAGTTGGAGCAGCTGATGGCGACGAACCCAGAGTATGAGGGGTTTGTAAGGCCGCTGCTAGCGTTGGCGAAGAAGCTGAAGACGGATGAGATTAAGGGGATGCTGGCGCAGTATGTGGAGGATGGAGCGCCGGGATAAGAGATTTGCGGTACAAGTTGACAAAATCTTACTTTTTCTAACTCCATCAATGAAGTAATGGAGGCAAAAAGTAAGGGGGGTCGGCTGTGTAACGCCTCGTAAACAAAACCCGTTAATTTCACTTCAACTAATTAGGTTTTAAATCCATTTTTGATGGGAAAACCAACTGGAATAATGCTGATTTGTGATTTGAATCACGTCTTGAAAAAGACTAGATCACAAGAAGAAAGAAAGTCTTTCGAACCTGGCTTTTTTCATCACTAAATCTAACTTTTTCGGTATTTCGCCTTATTGAAAAGTTGACGATAGTGGGCTCAACAGCGCAGGTTATCAAATCCCACAGTCAGCTAAAGCAAGTATTCTCAAAAGGAAGCCAAACAATGTTTAATGATCACAATAAAGTTGGCCAGACAGTAATAGTAAAAGACGGCAAGTGGCCTTACCATGAGCACAAGACACGTACCTACAGTCTAGGAACGTATGATATGACTGCCCACAGTACAAATTCTTTTAATGGCGAATTTACCTATGTGGGAGATTACAAGCATGATAGTAAGAGTATCTGGTTTGACTTTGGATACTATACAACAGTTCAAGGCTCAGAGGGAGATGACACAATTACCGGTACTCAAAGCCGTCTGGTAGATGTGTATGGTCTCAATCTCGTGTTGGACATGTCAGGGGAACTTAACGGGAAACTTGTGGAGTCGAATGATGGAATACTACTTCTCCCCTCATTTCCCTTTGACGCTCCCCGTTACCACACACCAATTGATTCCTATGAAATTGTAATGCAGGGACAAACTCTGTATGGAAATGGCGGTGATGATTTCATCGTAGGGAGTGCTGCCATGGACACCGAACAACAGGAATATCTTGGAGGAAATGACACGCTTTATGGCGGAGCGAATAATGACATTCTGATCGGTGGTGATGGCTTTGATCTCCTTTATGGTGATGAAGAAGTTCCCTCCGATGATGATGGCAACGACACGATCTACATCGAGTCTCCCAATGGCAAAGGAGATCATGCATGGGGTGGCGGCGGTCAAGATACATTCGTATTTGGCCAAAACTTTTCTACTACTATCACTACTGAAACTACCAATACTCAAGGCTATGGTTGGCAGAGTCTTGCCACCGGAGCAGCTGCAGACATTATGGGTATTGCCATTGATGCTGCAGGTCCAGGTGTATCAGCGGCTTGGAAAATTGGTAAAGGAGTTGTTTCTCTTGCAGGTAGAGCCATCGGCGGTTTTTTTGGCATGGGAGGAGAAGAAACTCAGGTGGAAACCTATGTGCCTGGTAATATTCAATCCCCAAATGCTGCCCGCATCCATGATTTTAACCCCCAAGAAGATGTGCTAATCATCCCTATTAATGGCGGTGATTCCAATGTCTACACCGTAGTCGATGGAGGACAAATTTACGTCAAGTACCATAATGATGGAGCAACCGCCGCTATCATCGACATTGATATCAGTGGGGATTACTTTGGGGAGTATGGCATTCACGATGCAAATGATTTAACCACAAAGCTTGTGGCTGAGTCAGTACAACGGTCTGCGATGAGACTTATCTCTACTGAGGCGGGTGATCTGCAAGCAAAATTGGGAGCCGCTTACAAAGCCACGAATGCTGCAGCAAGCACCGATCCTACCGATCCAAACGTTAGTATCACAACAGTTACAAACACTGATTTAGGTGCTGATTTCCTCATTCTGGGGGCTTATGGAGGAAATGCCATAGCACCAGGGGGTGCTGGAGCCGAGAAGCTATACGGCACGATGCATGCAGATAGACTCTTTTCTTATGCTGTCGACGATCAACACGACGACGGTGGTAAAGATAAACTATTCGGTTTTGGTGGGGACGATATTCTAGCGGGTGGTGGTGGAGCAGACGATTACTACGGTGGATACGGTTTTGACTTTGTTTCCTATGAGGCAGAAAGTGGACTAGGTGACGATAACGAGACCCAGGCCAGAGGAGTCATTGTGGATCTCTCAAATGATGATCTCTTAGAGGCAGATCTCTTAGCTATGGACCCCAAAGATAGACCTGTGGATCCCGCCCCATCTGCGACCTCTGACAATATTCGAACCATTGATGGAAAAGAGGGTGCTTTATATTCCACTGCCACCGATGCTTGGGGAGCAATAGATAGGCTTTTCAGCATTGAGGGTATCATTGGTAGTCAATTTGGCGACACCATCACGGGAAATAACGAAGTCAACGTCTTTAACGGTGGTGACGGAAATGACACCCTAGACGGTGGCGGCGGGAATGATACTCTCATTGGTGGTGACGGAAATGACACCCTAGACGGTGGTGGCGGAAATGATACCCTCATTGGTGGTGCAGGTAGCGATACTCTAATCGGCGATGCTGTTGCTGGTAACGATACTCTAATCGTCGATGCTGGTGCAGATACTTTTGTGTTAGATACCACTGAAGGTGGCATCGACACGATCAGAGGCTTTAGCCTTGCAGAAAATGATGTGCTCTTGATTGACAATAAGAGCCTAGGTACTAGTCATGCGAAAGCCCGGAACTTGAATGGAATGCTCTCCGCTACGGGCCTTAAGCTTCAGTTAGGCAACGTGGGAATTGCGACTATCGAAAACGTCGATAGCTCTAACGTTCATCGGGTGCTGGGTCGTGTCGAATTCACCACTAGCTCACACATCAACACACCACTTGGCCTCGGCGATGATTTGCTGTCAACAGGTGACGGCAATGATAGGCTCACGGGAGGATCGGGTGACGACCTTCTCAGTGGTGGTGCTGGAAATGACACTCTGCTAGGCGGCACGCACAAAGACCTTTTACTGGGTGGTCGTGGGGATGATTTACTCAACGGGGGCAAGGGCATTGACCGTCTCTATGGCGGCAGTGGTGCCGACACCTTCGTCATCAACAACACGGTATCAGGCCTCAACAAAAGATCAGGTATCGATGTTATCCAAGACTTCAGTGTGGATGAATTCGATCACATTCAGATTGATGCTTCTGTCTTCGGTATTGGGATTAACGATCACCATTTAGTTCAGCTTGGCAATGACAGTTTCTTACGAGTGAACAACAGAAAAATTGCACAGCTTACCGGTGTGGATGTGAATACTTTCGTCACCGACGAACATGTTGACTTGGTCTAATCCCAAGGGAGCGGGTGGGTGTTGACCACCGCATTGGAAACGCAATATACCAGGCAGTACCCACTAATTGTTTGAATGTTCATTCCCTAGCAATGACTGTATAAAAGAGCGATCACGGTTGGCCAAACTGTGATCGCATTCCCAGTATCACCCCGCGTCTTCCTTCCCGTTATTGCCTCTACTGACATTCCAGTAAAAGGCAACACGTCTTAGGCCAATGACACTTGCTCCGCTCCACTGAAAAAGCACACCAGCGACCCATACTGGAGCGCATCATTGACAACGGGGTTATGGATAATCGCCTTGGACAGCTCTAATACTAAATCCGATTTATATACCCCTGATATAGTGCAACACTAAGGAATGCCAAGAAAACTGCATCTCAAACCTCATTTTTCTACTGAGGAGCTGAAGGCCCGCTATCGAGTCAGCCATGACCCAGTAGAATCCCGCCGCTGGCATCTGTTATGGCTCGTTAGTGACCAAACAACGCTGACCCATGCAGCCCAAGTAGTGGGTCTCAATTACGATTACGCCCGAGAGATCGTCAGGGAATATAACCGCGATGG
>NZ_JANQOP010000249.1 GCF_028285745.1 Acaryochloris sp. IP29b_bin.137
CTTCTGTTCGTCTGTAAATAGTCTGCGGGGTTTTTGTGTCATCTGAACATTCTCCTAGGTTATCGACTCTTCGGGAATGTCCACTTTTTCGAGTAAAGATCATACATCCATTCTTGCTGTCGAAAGACTTCATGAATCACCAACAACAGACGGTACTGTCGCCGGGACAATTGGGACAGGGAAGCTCCCATGGCTATCAATTCATCAATGTGGGTTAGATTCCGACGCACATAGCCCAACTGCTGACGAATCCCTTTACGAATCAGCTTACGGCTCGGTTGACGTTTCTTGGCAATGGCCAGATAAGCTTTGCGGGCCAGTTGACGATAGGTGCGAGGTTTGCACTTGAGGGACAGCATGACTTGAGCATATAAAGCATCAAGGATGGCTTCACTCGCTTTGCGGGCATCATTGAGCAGATCTAAGTCTGTCGGATAGCGAATATCGGCTGGTGCACAGGTCGCGTCTATCAACAATTGGCCCTGGTTGGGAGGGGCAGGAGGCTCATCTTCATCATCGTCAGAGGGAGGAGATAACTCAGGGGACATCGCAACAGGAGAACCCTCGGATGCCAGCACAGATTCCACGACTGCGTCATTGACTTGAGCTAGCAGCTCTAGCTTCAACCGTTGGCGAAAGTGAACCAGCATGGAGGCATCAAACGGAGCACTATCTCGATATTCGCTAAACCCCAGAAAGTATTGCAAATAGGGATTCTCTCGAATCTGTTCTACGGTCTCTGCATCGGATACACCCAGTTTCTCTTTGATGATTAAGGTTCCTAAGGCCACACGAAAGGGTTTGGCAGGTGCCCCCATGGTTGGACTGAATTGGTCTGCATACTCTGATTCAAAGCTTTCCCAGGGAATCAGCTCGGCGAGTTTTACCCAGCGATTCTCGCCTGATAGTTTCCCTCCGAAGGGCAAGTAGAAGTTCTCAAAGGACTGTTGACCGGGGGAGGGGCGACGATACATTGGGGTGCAGGTGCAAGGGTTTTGAGTATTTTGAATGATTTTCCTTGCACTTCTCAAGGGCGCTCAACACTTGGATACACTGCAAATATTGGAACTTAGACTTTCGAAGCAAGCCTTAAGTAGGGGCTTAACTGATTGCTGGGCTTGACCTTGAGGGCTGTTGCTTGGGTTCGAGTGAGGTTGATTTTGCCCAGAATGCTTTTTAAGGTCCGTCGATATTCTCCGACATCTGGCGGGCTAACTTGGTCGATAAAAAAAGACCCATCTGAGGCGACACATGTGTTTGGAGTTGCATCCGAACAGTGGCTTCAATCTCTGCCAAAGTATTCATGGGCAGGGACTGGGATTGAGAATCTTGATACAGCAATTCTGAAATGCGTGTTACGCAGGCATTGAATTCTTGTTCTTCTTCTGGTGTCATAGTCAATAAGAGGGATCATCTAAGAGCAATTATCATTTTCCTCTCAAAGAAGTGACACGCTCCCGAGTCTGTTAGACGAAAATCAGCTCTACCCAATTTATTTTTAATCTGCTTGAAACCCTATTCAACGCAGTTGTGCTAACAATACAGTAGCGGCAATTGGAGGATATCTTCGGGTAAGTCAGTTATGATTTACCTAGTTGTTTCGAATTTTGTGGTTTAAATAAGGTTAAGGAATCTTCATATATTACTTATCTAAAAGCATATCCATCACTGATCCTTAGAAGTCTGAATAGGCATGCATTGTACATGATAAATTAACATCTACTATGTTACTGATCTTATACCGAATCCGATTTATATAACCCCGATATTCTAAAACGCCAGGAAGTTTTCAAAATAATAATAGTGAATGCTATGAAGATAATCGTTTCGGGGTTTAGTAAATCGGATTTGGTATTAGCTACGAAATTTGAACAGAAGCCTTAGATGAAGGTACCTCAATCGAGAATAAGCTTAGTTTTTCAAGAAACTGTTTGGGAGTACATTTCCCTAAAAATACTGTAGATAGAGGGATGGAAGAGATTGCAACTGTCTTAACCTTATTTAAACCACAAAATCCGAAACAACCAAGAATATTGAGACCCCTCCGATTGATGGTGCTGTGATCAGCCTCTAATCCTCGCTCAAGCATCTCCTCTTCTGAATTCTTATAGCTGAGGGGATAATGGCAATACCAACGGACATTGACAACTGATTTCGGGTTTTTATCCAGTTGACCTGACAAATCGGCTGTTTAACCTAACATGAACAACAAAGAAAGAAGAAACAGGCAATTGTATCGTCTA
>NZ_JANQOP010000314.1 GCF_028285745.1 Acaryochloris sp. IP29b_bin.137
GTCTTTGCAGACACTAGGACCTGAACCTAGCGCGTCTACCAATTCCGCCAGTTCCGCTGGCTGTGCATTAACTGCGATTCACTATCATTCAACACATTACGGCAATCCGTCAACTCTAATACACTAAAACGGGTAAATCGGATAGGGCTATATCTTCAAGTTCACAAAAACCCGACGGGTATAAACAAACGCTGACAAGGCAACAGCAGTTAAGTCCTACCCCAGAAAGTGCTATTCCCCATAGAATAAGGACCAGGTATAGAGATGGGATTAAAAGGCATGCCTAGCTACTCTTCCAAGGTCCGGGTAAGGGGCAGACTATCAATCCTATCCAGCTATGGAGAGCTTGAATTAAGAGCGTTTTGCATAATATCAACCCCTTCAGCCACTGGAATTGTAAAAATGCCACCTTCTCCTTTGTCAAAAGCCCTTTTCCAGGTTGCATATCCTTTTTGAAAGTCTGGCAGGGATTCTGCTTCAGATTCGACAGCGATCACAGAATTGGCAAGAGCGTTTTCTGCATAGGGCATATGGCTAATCACAGTGGTGACACCACCAGAAGCCTGCTGATTTTGAATCGCCACACCTCGAACATGAATATGGACAATCTTGCCTGCTTGGTCATGATCATCAATCTTGAGAATTACAACTCTTGAAGCCTCTTCTCCCGGTCGGGTTTTGTAGGTCCAAACTTGCTTAGGTTGAAATTGTGACATTTGGGTCTTTTTAAGCAGTGGTTCAGCAGCACATCCAATCAACAGTGTCATTGCCAACAGCATTGACTTCACTTGCATAGCGCTTTTATCTTCTCGCATCTGTAGAGAATTCAAAATCCCAAAAAAGTGGTCTTTTGAGACATTTTGAGCATACCGTACGAGATTATAGCTTCAAGTCTGCTGCCACTCGATGAGCACAAGCAAATCCTGAAAAAGCGACTGCATTTAAGCCCTGACCTGGAAACGTGCTATCTCCCACGCAATATAAGCCAGGGATGGATGTGCGATTAAAGGGCATGCCGACTAAACCCCAGAGTTGGCGGCTAGGGATAGGGCCATAGGTACCGTCCTGACGACCGAGGAAGCGGCGGTGGGTGCGAGGCGTGCCCACTTCTATATGGTGAATATGCTGGCCCAAGTTGGGGATAATTTGTTGCAATCGGCTAATGAGTTGCTGAGCCGCCTCTTGTTTTTGAGCGTTGTATTGGGTTTGCGATCGCACCTGCCAATCCTTAACCCAGCTCGGCGTAAAGGCATGGACAATATGATGTCCCGGTGGGGCTAAAGAGGCATCCAACAGTGTGGGGATGGACACAAACACCGTTGCTCCAGGCTCAGCCATCTTATCCCAGTCGCTCAACAAAATATGATGGCAATCTAAGTTTTTAGGGAGTGCCTCTGCCTTTACCCCCAAATGCAAACTCAGAAAACTAGGAGACTTGGTATAGCGTTGTCGCCATTTGGCTTCTGCTGGCGGAACTTCATCTAATAAAGTTCCAAAGGTATCCCAGCGAGTGGCGTTAGAAATAATCCGCTGGCTGCGATAGGTTTCTCCCGTGGCCAGCTGAACTCCGACGGCTGTTCCCTGCTCCAAGACAATGTTATTGACCCGAGACCGATAGCGAATCTGGCTCCCAGCGGCCTCTAATCCTTCCACTAGCTTGAGGGCAATTTGACCCACCCCACCCCTGGGATAGTTCACTCCGCCATAATGGCGATCGGAGAACACCATACCAGCATTGATCATGGGTGTTTGGGCGGCTGGTACCACCGACCAGCAATAGCACTCCATATCAATAAACTTGAGAAGAATAGGGTCTTTGATATATCGCCGAGCATAGTCCCCGACATTGCGGGGTAAATACTGCAATAGCCGAAAACAACTGCCCGGATGCTGCCAAAAAGACCGGGCTAAATAGCCCAATTCTTCTAGAGACAGCAACTCCATACTGTTAAGGCTATTAAAGATTTGCCAGCAGGTGTCGTAAAACTGGCGAATGCCATGCCGCTCATGGGGGAAAAGGGAAATCAGTTCTTGCAAAAACTTCTCATAGTCTCTATGCACCTTGAGTTCCAAACCCTGGGGGAGGTGGTAGTGAATCTGGACGGGATCTGGAACGGTTTCGAGCTGTTGATCGACGGCTGCTAAGGCTCGTGTTAATAGGTTGGTCGTGCCCCGATCACTAAACCCAAAAATCATGGAGGCCCCAACATCAAACCGATAGCCATTGCGCTCAAAGTAACCGGCACTCCCCCCTGGAATAAGGTAACGTTCCAAAACCAACACGTTTGCTCCTTTAGCTGCGAGTTGGGTAGCCGTTACCAACCCTCCGATACCTGAGCCAATGATGATGGCATCATACTCAGTTGCCTGATCAGGAAGGTTATGAGGTGAGGAGGGAAGAGATACAGGCATGGAAAAGTTTAGGGAATCGTTTCTACCATTATCCTGCCTGCGAAGAGACTTAATCTCTTGCGTCCTGTCACTATCAAACTAACCCTCAAAAAAAATGGAACCAAGCTGCGCTAACGCCTTGGCCCCACCTGCCGAATCCTCTGAGAGGAGAACACATAGATAACTATAGACTAGTTGAGATCTAATTGCAATAAATTCTCAATAATTTTCTAGAGCCTTGTGCTTCGCTACTATCAGAAAGGATTAAAAGTCGTATGATGGGTCAGGTTCAAGAAGAACTGCTTTGCTTCCATCCAGTTTCAGTAACTTATGGCGCTTCAACTTCGGGTCTATGTTCCCCCCCATCCTCTGATAAAGCATTGGTTGGCAGTGGCGCGCGATCGCAATACCCCAGGGGTGATGTTTCGCACCGCGATGACAGAGCTGGGGCGATGGCTCACCTACGAAGCCATGCGAGAGTGGTTTCCTTCTGTGGAGACAACGGTTGAGACACCCTTAGGTCCTGCTGCCGCTGCTGTGATTAATCCTGAGCTGCCAGTTGCAGTAGTACCTATTCTGAGAGCTGGACTAACTCTATTGGAGGGAGCACAAAGTGTTATCCCTAGAGCCGCTACCTACCATTTGGGGTTAGCTCGGGACGAAGAAACCCTCCAACCGCACTGTTATCTGAATAAACTACCTGACCAGTTTCAACCCCAGACTCGCATATTAATCACAGAGCCAATGCTTGCAACAGGTGGCTCGATCATGGCAACGATGAAGGAACTGACACAGCGCCAAGCCGATCCAGAATTCGTTCGCATTATCTCAGTTGTGGCAGCCCCTCCAGCTCTCAAACAATTGGGTGAAAACCACCCAAGTTTACAAATCTATACTGCTACGATCGATGAGGGTTTAAACGAGCAGGGTTTCATTGTTCCGGGGTTAGGAGATGCAGGCGATCGCGCCTTTGAGACCTAAAAAAGCTAAGAATATTGACCGTACTTGTCCTCGCTTGGTAGCTTCCATGCAAACAGTTATCAGGACAGATCGGCAATTTCGTAACCTAACCGTACAGCTGAGCTACAATCCATCCGCTAAACTTGAGGATATTGATCCACCTGTACGCTTAACTGCAGATATCTCATTATGGCAGCAACCGAAATTACAGCACTCATTGCTAGCAGTCTTGCTACATTTTTACAAATTTACTTTGCTCTATTGATTATTCGAGTCCTGCTAAGCTGGTTCCCAAATATCGATTGGAGTAGTGCGCCTTTCTCAATTTTGAGCCAGCTTGTTGATCCCTATCTCAATATCTTCCGATCCATTATTCCGCCTCTAGGAGGAATCGATTTTTCGCCAATCCTAGCGATTTTTCTCCTGCAGTTTTTACAGCAAGCCATATCAGGGTTAGTTCGTGTCCCTATTTAGAGAAGCAAGCGTTAGGGGCTTTCCATTTCATTCCTTCACGAAAGGACGTGCGAACCTCTCAAACAATTTGATCAACAAATGCTATCGACACGCTAACGCACCTTTGCAGCGAAACCACTCGCTTTGAACTGCTCCAATTTCAATGGTGTTTCTAAAGCATCGGGAACGCTAACTCTCAGCTCAAATTGACCTTCTCCAGGTTCAATCATCTCGATTGAACCTAATCTTCCTCGGTTTTCCATCGCTGGGTTGTTGTTGGCATCGAATATACGGCCAAAAACATCTGCATCCATCACAGGTTTCCCAGACTTATTGACTGTTGTTCCAGAAATAATAAAGCAGTTGGCCAACCGCATGATCGGCCCTCCGCTGGTAACTGTCCCCTTGCCAACCTCAGGGGAGCATTCAGCATAGGTCAGATCCTTCAGCTCAACTTGGGTAACAGCTAGAGCAGGTGGACTGATAAAACTACTCATGAATAATGCAAAGGCCAGACATAAGCAGGCAAATTTGGCACGAAAAGACATAGTGGTTGATTTCATCTGATTAATCATTGAAAACGGTTTTGCTAACGATCTGTCCCAGGTGCCTTTGCTTGGATCTCACATATGGCTGGCGATTGTTTGTGCTGGATCAAATTCTCAGCAAAACAGCAAATAGAACAGAGGTAGATACCATCATGATCTACCTCCAGCATTTTATCGTTATCTGTCGTTGTAGTTGAGTTCAGTCCCAACTCATACATAGGTGATAAATAGGAAAGTTACTTGACTTAGCCTGAGTTTGGGATCAGCGCAAACCTCAGTTCTTTGCCTATGCTGAAACCCGCAATTTTCCGCTGAAGGATTGATAACTATAGGCAACTGAACTGGGTCTACTGCTGAACCTGCTCAAGGATCTTCTGACTTAGTAGCTTAGGGATCCTCGGATTTAGCAGCACAAGGATCTTCGGATTTGGCCGCGCAGGGATCCTCGGATTTAGCCGCGCAGGGATCCTCGGATTTAGCAGCACAAGGATCTTCGGATTTGGCTGCGCAAGGATCGCCTGACTTAGCTGCGCAAGGATCGGTTGTTTCAGTGGTTTCGGTGCCGTTTTGGTCTTGAGGATTAGCGCAACCGATAACTAGGCCACCTACACTGAGCAGAGAAACAGCGGCAACCATTGCCATATATTTAACTTTCATTAAAACTCTCCATGACAGATTAATGTTGAGTGCAACTAAAATTGCCTAATTAATTGTTGCATTAAATGGAAATTTGACTAAGACGAGGAGCTTTGGGCAACGCTCCCTCAAAATTTAGGTATTCATTCTCGATTGAGACGGACCAATCTGAAATCTTCCTGAGAAGGAGATTGGGATTAGTTAAGAAAGTGTTTCATGTCTGATCTTTTGTAGGATTTGTGGACTGTTTAAGTTGTGATCCCATCCCTAACATTCGGTTCTCAGGAAAAACTTATTTTTGGGTCAGGGCGATATCATCTATACCCCCTTAAATGGTATCCAGAACTGTACTTGAGCATTCAGGATAGAAATAGGTCCATGCCATTCAAGCTCCTTCAATAGGAGAGTGTGCTGGCTTTTATTTCCACAACAGACTGTGAGCTCAAGGTCTCATCTAGTGTTTTAGCCTGCTGAGGTCGTTTAACTGACTCAAGTAGGGGGCATTTTGAAAAAGGCAACCTGAGTATTTCTAATTCGGAATGATGCAGGCAGATGATTGTAAGAAGGTGAATGGAATGCAACTTAGAAAAATTGCTGATTCGACATTAGACCTTTGACATTAAAGTCCGAAAAGTATGCGTTTGAAGCCACTCTTGGAGATATCCTCTATCCGTTCGATTGCTATTGATGGTGAGATGGTTTTAATCCAATGACTTTGCCTCAAATGGGAGGGAGTGACCTCTATCAAGGACAAACTCATGCCTTTGAGATTACGCTGGAGCCAGGATTCTCGGTTTTACGCTTTGCATAGAAGATCCTATCAAGCAATCCTGTTATTAATAGATTTGAATCCACTTTGTAGAACGTCAAGATGGTAGACCAAGACTGGTTCATAACGGATGATGGCCACGCACAAACTTGGTCTCATCAGTCTTTGCCACAGAAGAGAGCTCAAACCTATAGGCTGTATCGATTTCTTACCGAGGTCGAAGATATCCTAGCAGAGACAGATCAGGATCAAGAGCGACTACAGGCGATTCACCCTCTCGTGCGAGAATTGCTGACCGACTCGGCCTGGTTGCAGTACGAGGTTCAACCTCCTGATCCTAAACGAGGGTGGTCTGTGACCATGCTCTATGACGAACCCAATTTCCCACTAACGGTCCAAACGGTCGTCTGGGCACCAGGGCAAACGTCTCCCATACATAACCATGCGACTTGGGGGGTAGTGGCCTTAGTCAGTGGCCAAGAAAAAAATACGTTTTGGCAACGTACGCCATCCGATCATCATCCTCACAAAATTGAGGCGGTGGGAGAGGTGATTTTAAATCCTGGCGATACGATTAGCTTCATGCCTGAAGCAATTCACTGTGTTGAAGCTTTAGGTGATGAACCTACGATTACTTTTAATCTATACGGACTTACCAATTACCAGGCTCGGTATAACTTCGATCCCGTTGCCCATACCGCTAATTTGTTTTGAGGGATGGTTAGCGTGGGCGAGTTTCAAATTACACCTTCCATTCGTAAACTATGGCGACATGTTTCTCTACCGCTACGCCAGTCCGTTGATCCGAGATCACTCCAATTTCGGTTGACTGCTAGTATTGCTGGGTTAATTGCATTCGGACTAGTCAGTGTCGCCCTGTGGACTAGTTGGAAAATGCAACGAATTTTGATCTCTAGCCACAAGCAAAAAATTGTTGATATTGCTGAACGCATTGCCGATGATGTGGTGCTGTATCGACAAATGGATGATATGTTCACTGTTCAAGAGAGCGTTCAAAAAGCCATTGACAATCGCTCTGGACGCAATGTGTTGTTGTGGGTCAGCGATTCGCAAGGGAATGTGGTGGCGACATCAGCCAACCTGTCAGGTCCAACCTGGCAACGATTTAACAGCCCCAGTACGTTAGCTTCAGTCTTTCAAGATAGTATTGTGCCAACGGTCTATCATGTTCAGGACCGAGATTTTGTGGCCTGTCATAGTCCACTACTAGTCAGTAATCAACCATTGGGAACGCTATTTGTCGCTCAAGATATTACGGAAGATCAGCGCAAGTTTATCGCCAGTGTGCAGTCTTTAGCCCTCGCCAGTTCTGTTGCCATCGTTTTAATCACATTGGCACTAGCTTGGTATGTGCATTGGTCGTTACGACCGCTCTGTCACATGGGATTAATGACAAAAGCCATTTCGCCAGATGACCTGGGGGAGAAAAGAGTTGAGCTTCAGAATGCTCCAAGTGAAATCCAGGAACTGGCCAACACTTTTAATCTGATGCTGGATCGGTTATCTAAGGCTTGGCAAGAACAAAGGCATACGACGGAGCGGCAACGGCAGTTTGTCAGCAATGTATCCCATGAGCTGAGAACACCATTAACCATTGTGCGGGGCTATTTGCAAAGCATCCAACGTCGAGGCGATAACTTGACAGATATGCAGCGTGAAGCGCTTGAAATTTCATCTGCAGAGGCTGATCTAACGATTCGTCTATTACAAGATTTATTGAGTTTGGCTCGCGCTGATGATGGGTATATGCCTTATAACCTAGAAACACTCATTCTGAATGATGTGGCGACAGAAGTCGTTATGATGGCTGAGAAGTTCAATCATCGTCAGGTTTTATTAGAATCGGAGGCTCCCCTAATTCCAGTGTTTGCCGACGCGGATCGCTTACAACAGGTATTGGTAAATTTGGTGGATAATGCGATTAAATACTCTAATGCGACAGAACCAGTTACTTTGAAGCTAGAACAACGGCAGGAGTCTGCTTTGATTCATGTGTCTGATCGCGGTGATGGTATCCCGCTCCAGCAGCAATCCCGCATTTTTGAACGTTTTTATCGTCTGGATGAAGCCCGAGCCCGCTCTACGGGGGGCGTTGGCCTGGGCCTCTCCTTAGTCAAAACCTTCACCGAAGGCATGGGAGGGCAAGTTAGCGTCCTTTCTGAAGAAGGTGAAGGCAGTACATTCACCGTGATGTTACCGATCTCTCCTGAAGCAAAAATATGACAGCACATATTCTCCTGGTTGAAGATGAAACCAAACTGGCTCAATTTGTCGAGATGGAACTGACCCATGAAGGGTATCAGGTTACTGTTGCCAATGATGGGATTGGAGGATTAACGGCGGCTCGCGAGTCCCAACCGGATTTGATTCTCCTAGATTGGATGTTGCCAGGGTTCTCTGGCGTTGAAGTCTGTCGACGTCTGCGGGCTACAGGAGATAAAGTTCCCGTTATTTTGTTGACCGCCAAAGATGAAATTAGCGATCGCGTGGAAGGGCTGGATGCCGGGGCGGATGATTACATGGTGAAGCCTTTTAGCATTGAGGAGCTGTTAGCTCGGGTAAGGGCTCATCTGCGGCGAACCCAAGAAGAAGATCCCGATGTCCTAGAATTCTCCAATTTGACCCTTAACCAGCGCACCCGTGAGATTTTTCGAGGGGAACGGTCCATTGAGTTGACCGCTAAGGAGTTTGATTTGCTGGTGTATTTGATGATGCATCCCCGCCAGGTATTGACGCGCGATCGCATCCTGGAACAAGTCTGGGGCTATGACTTTATGGGTGACTCCAACATTATCGAAGTTTACATTCGCTACCTTCGCCTCAAACTGGAAGAGAATCAGGAAAAACGCTTGATCCAGACCGTCCGGGGCGTCGGCTACGTCATGAGAGAGTAAGCTGCGATTGCTCTAGTAAACGTAAAGTCCAATGAAGGGATAAGCCCTTAGCTTGATCCCATGATTGCTCACCCCTTAGGATGAGGCTCAGTTATCGATTATTTGGGCTGGAGTATGAAGCTGCAGTCCGATCCTCACCTGAAGCCAACCAAAACCTATGGGACTCTTTGATCAAATCGTTAGAGCTATTGATAACCCGGCCTTACAAGCCAATACTGGCCAATTGGGCGATATCCTGAGTACGGTCCAGCAGCTTAGCCAACAACAGGGAATGAACAATAGTTCAACAGATGCAGTGATGTCCTTGTTGGGCAATCATGTCCGCTCAGCCCTGAAATCACAGTCAGCGGACCAAGCCCAGTCTCTTGTCAACCAATATAGTGGCACTCAAGCGAATGGAGCGGCAGTCAATGCGTTATTTTCTCAAGGACAACAACAGCAAATTGCCCAAGAAATTGCTCAGCGGACTGGCTTAAATAGCGGTGTTATTCAGGGACTGTTGCCTGTCCTAGTTCCCATTGTGTTGAATTTGCTACATAGTGGTTCATCCCAAGCTATTTCGCAACAGGCCTCCAATCCTGTGTTAACTCAGTTTTTGGACAGTGATGGAGACGGCGATGTTGATGTTGCCGATGCCCTTCGCTTAGCCGGCAACTTCTTGGGCCAGCGTTAACCTTCTGCAAAACTTCATTCTCCCTCTGCCCTATGGCCAAACTTGAGATCAAACACCTCAATAAAACCTACAACCCCAAAGTTATTCCTGTTAAAGACCTCAGCCTCACTGTAGAAGATGGCGAGTTCTTGACGTTGCTTGGCCCCTCCGGCTGTGGCAAATCCACTACACTCCGCTTAATTGCGGGATTAGAACAACCCACCCGAGGGGAGGTCGTGATTGGGACTGATGTGGTCACCCATAAGAGTGCTGGGGACCGAGATATTGCCATGGTGTTTCAAAGCTATGCACTGTATCCCCATATGAATGTCTACGACAATATTGCCTCAGGATTAAAACTGCGAAAAATGCCCAGTGTTGACATTCAGCAACGGGTGGAGGAAGCCAGTCGAGTTCTGGATCTCAAAGATTTGATGCGTCGTAAACCTGGACAGCTTTCGGGGGGGCAACGACAACGGGTGGCTTTAGGGAGGGCTTTAGTTCGCAATCCTGCCGTTTTCCTGTTAGACGAACCCTTAAGTAATTTGGATGCGCTATTGCGAGAACAGGTGCGGGCAGAGTTAAAGCAGTTGTTCGAAAAGCAAAAGGCCCCGGTCGTCTATGTCACCCATGATCAGACGGAAGCGATGACGCTTTCCACCAAAGTGGCCGTGTTGTATCAAGGCGATTTACAGCAACTCGATCCACCCCAAGAAATTTATGCTCGTCCAGCCAATCAATTTGTTGCAGGATTTATTGGTAGTCCCCAAATGAATCTACTAACGCTCAGATGTGAGAATCAATCTGCCATTCTGGGCCATACTCGAATTCCATTGCCTAGCGATGTCGAAAATCCCCGTGAGATCGTATTGGGAATTCGGCCTGAACATACGCGACTGGCGACACCAGATGATACCCCCACGATCACAGGTCAAGTCTTCCTGGTGGAAAACTTAGGGATGAGCAACCTCTTGAGTATTAAGGTTCAAGGAGGGGAAGAGACGATACGGGCTTTGTTACCCACAGACCAAACCTGGACAGGCGACACCATTTCGGTGGCATTACCGACTCATCAGCTTCACTGGTTCGATGTTCAAACTCAGATGCGGTTGTCATAGGAATCCAGTCTTTCTCTTAACTGGAGCGCTAATTCAAGAGCATCAATACCGGAAAAGAGGATTTTCCTTAGAAAAGAGGAATATCGATGAGCGCCATTCGCTACATACAATCGTGGAGATGTAGACAGCACATCTCCACGATTTGAGGAAAGGCTAATTTGAAAAAACTAAACAGTGGAACGAGTTGAAAGTTGAGCTTTTAGCTTAGGAATGTATTCTTCATTAAGTCTATGGTCGTTGATTCCATCTGTACCACTTTTGCCAAAATCATGAAATCGACCGATAACTCGAGAAGATGTTTTTTGAAGCCAACTAAGTGCTTCTTCATTAATTACGTTTCCACTGCTATTGATAAATTTAAGTGTACCAACATGTTCGTAATTTATATTGGGAATTCTGGCAACGATATCGTTATTGTTAACTACCCTAAACGTCTTTGTTTTTAATTGAGGGTCAAACACTGCTTCGAAGTTTAGATCTCCAACACGGGGTTGTCCATAAGTGTAAACACCACTTACCTCTAAATGATTACTGTCTGATAATTTACAAGAGGCTGCAGCAAGGATAGCCATTGCCCCTCCTAAACTATGGCCTGTAATCCATAATGTACGCTTATTCCCCTGCATCTCTTTTCGAAGCCTGTCCTCCATTTTTACCTGTGTATCATCATCTTTGACATACCAAACATCAGTGAATGCTTTTAGAAAGCCTCTATGTACATGGCCACCTAGATACTCTTCTTTTTTGAATTTTGCGTTATTTTTCCAATCTTCAGGGTCTGTTTCACTTCCTCTAAAGGCAACAATAATACTGTCTGAATTAACAAGAATTATGGCTTCTGAGTCTTTTTTTTTGCCTACTTCTTCATATTCATTATGAAAGAAATAGACGTCATCATATCCCCAGTTTTTGGCTGTCTCTTGTACTGCAAGCTTTTCTGCTGGATCTTTATCGAACTTTCTATAAACCAATTGCGAAATAAGGGCTAATGAGTAAGAATTTTCAGCATTATAGTCGGTCGCTTTGGAGTTAAAATAAAACTTATCCGCTTTGTTTATTTTTATCGTCTCAATGGCACTACTGTCAGCCATAGCAACCAACTCTTCTGATGATTTCTGTAAAAAATAAAATGATCCTAAAAATGCGGTAGAGCCTAACAAGAAATCTCTTCTCTTTAAGAACATATCTTTTCCTTTTATATGGACATTAACAAATCGGGGGGATGCATCCTTATGTCATTTATATGGATGATTTATCTAAGCCTTTAGATTTGATCTTTGGGTGATTCCAAAGATCAAACCTGCAAATCTCATAAAGCAAGCAAAACCATAACAAAACTAAATATATCTAATATCAAAGCAAGTACTATAGATTCTTAACTTTTTATTTTAATAAATCATCTTAAAAATTAGTTCTTTATATCTAATGATTCAATTCATGATTAATATGAGTTCTTTGCGATTAAAGTTTTCTAGCTGATATCAGCTGTCTAGTGAAATAGGATTTATTTTTATCTTATATTTTTGTGATATAGAACAATTTAAAAGCCAAGTCATTTATTGCCAAATAGTTGGCATAAAGCATATTAGCTATCCATAGAATGCCTCTTCTTAATCCTGTATCTATCTATCAGGTCTAGCGATCAGAAGTTATGCTGTTTGATACAAATATTTATATTCAAACCAGCTTGTACTTCTAGATAAGCTATGGCTTTTCAGAATCTCAGATCACAGCTTATTCATCAAAGGCTAATTATCAAAAGAAACTAAAGAAAGATGATTCCTGTTGTCAAAATTTATTAAACTTATGGATGATTTTATATTTCGACTTCATCAAGGGTAAGCAGCAGTGAAGCGGCAACCCTGGTTGTGGGTTAATTACGCTGATTGTGGGCATATCCAATAGGTGGGAGAGAGCCAATCTTTAAGTAGGGTTTGCTGAAAAAGTAAATTGAGCAAATTCCTGGCATCAAATCGTACAAGTAACCCAGTTGTGACGGCCAGAGCCATATCCTTTCACTAGCCTTAGAAAAGCCCTAAAGAAGCTCTGACAGCTCCATAAAGCTCTCCAACCCCAATCAGTACACCCAAAAAAAACCATAAAAAGTGGCGGAGCCACCGCTCTAGATTCATCACCAAGAACGTGATAGCAATCGCACTGGCAGCCGTATCCGCTAACTTCGCCATCACCCGATTCAAGCCAAATCGTCGCTTGGCCTGCCCAAACTTGCCCTCAATTTGGCCCCTCACCTTTTCGTCC
>NZ_JANQOP010000350.1 GCF_028285745.1 Acaryochloris sp. IP29b_bin.137
GACAATGGCCATAATAGCCTCCATCATAGCGGCCAAAGGCAGTGGGTGGGAGATCCCCCCAAATCCCCCACTATCCTTTAACGCAGACCACTTGCTTCAGGGTGGCGACCACCTCTACCAAGTCGGACTGATTCGCCATCACTTCTTCAATCGGCTTGTAGGCCCCTGGAATTTCATCCAGAATCCCCTTGTCCTTGCGACACTCCACCCCTTGGGTTTGTTCAATCAAATCATCCAGGGTAAAGTGCTTTTTCGCCTTGGTCCGAGACATGGTCCGCCCCGCCCCGTGGCTACAAGAGCAATAGCTTTCCAGATTCCCCTTGCCTTTGACAATATAGGACTTCGCCCCCATGGAACCGGGAATAATGCCATAGTCCTCTTGGCGAGCCCGGACCGCTCCCTTACGGGTAACGTAGACCTGCTCCCCATAGTGCATCTCTTGCTCTGCATAGTTGTGGTGACAGTTAACGGATAGCACCGGCTTGGTAGGTTTGCCCCCAGCCAAACGCTTCTCCACAATCCGCTTAAAGCGGGCCATCATCACCTCACGGTTATAGCGGGCATAGTCTTGGGCCCACTGCAAATCCCACCAATAGGCGGCAAATTCAGGAGTGCCCGCCACAAAATAGGCCAAATCTAAATCCGGCAATTTCATCTCCGCCAGCTTGGCTAGCTCCTTCGCCGTTTTGATATGGTTTTGAGCCAGCATATTGCCAATATTGCGAGAGCCGGAATGCAGCATTAGCCACACCTGATCTTCAGAATCCACGCAGACTTCAATAAAATGGTTGCCCCCACCCAAAGAGCCCATTTGCCGTAAGGCTTTTTTCTCTAGGTGCTGTACCCCAGAATGGAGATGTTTAAAATCTTGCCAGCGCTGCCAATTGTAGACCGACTTATCCGCTTCATCGTTTTGGTTGAAGCCCACCGGAATCGTGGCTTCAATATCCAAGCGGATTTGCTTGAGGACTTTACTATCCAACTGGTTGGCAGTGAAGGGCGTTTGAACAGCCCCCATGCCACAGCCAATATCAACGCCCACGGCTGCCGGAATCACCGCATCTTTGGTGGCAACCACAGATCCCACCAAAGCCCCTTTCCCTAGATGCACATCCGGCATTAAGGCCACATGCTTATAGACAAACGGTAGGGAAGCAACATTCTTTGCCATTTGGGTTTCTGCTGGCCCCAAATCATGATTAGCCCAAGACAGGACTGACTTTGGTGCTGACAGCTTCAGTTGTTGGTAAGACATGGTTTCACCCCCATCCACAAATAGCAAAGACTTACAGCAACATTCCCATATCTATATTCAGATGCATTGCAGGAACAACTGTAGTATATATACTACAAAATATTTTAGCATTCGGCAACCCTTCTTCCAGTTCCTCCCTCAGCCTAATCGCCAATTTCAACACACCATATCTGGATAATGTTGTATTAACTTCATTAGAAGGGAACGATCACCACAGGGGAATGGTTACAGCAATATTTTGGAAGTATGGCGGGCATGTACGGGCAGCAGTTAACTGCTAGGTTGAATTCTATAGGTTATGGCGTTGTCCCATTCAAGTGTTGTGGTTAAATTACCTCACCCATTAGAACCCTCCACTGGCGATATTCGAGCCCCTCAAAAACTAAGATTTGCCAAAGGCTTGATGGGACGTTGGCCCAGAATTGGTGCTTTGTTGGTAAGTGATTTCTTGGCCTTGGGCATTGCTTGGAAAATTGCTGCTCGGTTTAATCAGTTTTATGCGCCTATCCCACCTCAATTGATTTGGTGGTCTTGGTTAGGGCTACCTAGCTTATTTTGGGTGTTTTCAAGCCTGATGGTTATCGTTTTGGCCTGTGGTGGACTGTACAACACTTCAGGGGCCTGGAAACACTACGTTCGCGCCGGCCAATTGGTCAGCTTGACGTACCTGTGGTCCTTAGTGATCAGCTATTTTTATGATCCCAAGCTCGATGCACCGCGATCGCTATTTTTTACAGCTTGGTTTGGCAGTGTGGTAATGGTGATCGGGTTACGACTGATTACAACCCTTGCCTTAGAACAAATTGGTCTCTTCCACCGCAGCAAAATTCCGGTCTTTATTATTGCGCCTGCGGATCGCTTACCCGTGCTCGCTAAAGTGATTCAGCAGCAGTCACAGTATCGGATTGTTGGTGCCGCCCTTTCCTCCACAGCCAATGCCAATAGCATGATGCAGTTGATTTGCAAGACGCCAGCGGTCGAAGTGTTGGCAGAAGGTCTACCCCAAACGGATTTGGCCTCAATGCTGTATTGGCAATTGAGACGAGAAGGAATTACCCTCCGCCTCTTACCATCCAGTATAGAAATGCTCCATCGCCGGGGCATTCCTGAAATGTTTGCCCATATTCCCACCTTGCGGACCGAAGCCCCTCTATTGGGTGGACTCGATTATCAGGTCAAGCGCTTGATCGATATTTTTGCTGCCCTTGGATTGCTGATTTTGTTGATGCCCGTATTTGTGGGGATTGCTGCTGCCATTAAGCTCACGGCCCCCGGACCCGTTTTCTTCTGTCAAGAGCGAGTTGGGCTGGGCGGACAGATCTTCCAAATGTGGAAGTTTAGAACCATGGTGGTTAATGCAGAGGTACTCCAAGCCCAGTTGGAATCCCAGAATCAAAATAAAGATGGCATTCTCTTTAAGGTCAAAGATGACCCCCGTCTGACAAAGCTAGGGAAGTTCTTGCGTCGTACTAGCTTAGATGAACTCCCTCAACTGATTAATGTTCTATTGGGACAAATGAGCCTGGTAGGACCGCGCCCGCTGCCCATTCGGGATGTAGAGCGGTTCGACTCCTGGCACCATATTCGCCATCACGTTGTTCCCGGCATGACGGGATTATGGCAAATTTCAGGCCGCTCTCAAGTAGGCAACTTTAATGAAGCTGCTCGCCTAGATCTGTATTACATCGATAACTGGTCGCTGAACCTTGATCTCGAGATATTGGTGGAAACTGCAAGAATTGTGCTATTTGGCTATGGTGCGTATTGAAGCGCAGCGGAATAGACCCACCATAAAAATAAAGTCCCTTCGGTATTAACGACCATCGTGCCTTAATCCAAAGGTTTAGACTCGTTAATTTGCGTCTTGCTCTTTCGAGACAAGTTGCCGTTTCGAGGACTTAACTGAGCTATACGGGGGGATCGATAGCCCATCTATATAAGAGTATAAACTGATTTATTCTCCATGACTACAAAAAGCCATTAAATTTCTATTTAAATTGTTCAATGGAAATACTTTAATTACGTCAATCCCTTGTAGAGCATGGACTCAAGAAGATTAATATTTCCTTACAAAGTTTTTTCTGTAATTTCTGAATATCAGAATATATTGCCAGACTTAAAAAGTCCTGGGCCTTCTGTTTGCTTATTTCTAACGAGTTTACTTCCATGGACAGTCTAAGAGTAGCGAATCACTGCTCAGTCGTCCTTATGATTTAAGTATCATTGACTCAGATCAAGTGCAATGCTGTGATACATCTGATCGGTTGTTTCGCTAAAGCAGTGTCAGGACTGTTTAAGACCATTGGCCTGGTAATGGCCTGCAAATAGTAGGGCGAGTTAGGTAGAATTTGCCGTCAAAATTAGCTTGCCAGCGGGTTTCTCTTGCTATCCAGGATCGTAAAGTCATCGAGGTCGTCATCCACTGGATGAGCATTGACGGGTGGAATACTGGGACGATCGAGAATGCTATCCAGTGAGGCTAGGGAGGCTGCCAGATCCTGATGATCTACAGGGTAGTCACAAATCTTCTCAAACAGTGACTGTAGGTGTTCTACAAATAAGTCGAGTTTCTCAGAAAGCTGATCGCAAGGTAAAGCGGGTAAAATCCGGCCTAGACCACTAGGGAGAGTAGCAGGCGTTTCCACAATAGCAGCTTCGGCGTTCGAACTCAGGGTTAGAAATAGAGGAAGTTGGGGGTACGTATTGTTACACCATGTACAGAAAGCCAAAGCATCTCCCCGATAGGCATCGATATTCACTAAGAGTAAATCAGGAAGAACATTAGCTGTTGCATCCAAGTTGATTCGCTTTTGTAAATCTGAAGAAGGGGGAATCCAACGCACATCAAACCCTTGTGAGCAGAGAATCTCCTGCCAGATAATGCCTTGAGTTGCAGATTCTTGCATCATAAGGACTTGTTTGGGTCGAAAAGGGACGGTTGATCCAGAATGTGTGACATAGGGGAAATGGAACCGGATATCTGTGGCTCCAATGGTAATCACATCTCCATGCTTCAGAAGTAACGGCTCAGTAACTCGTACGTGGTTGACCTGAGAGCCATTACTACTATTGAGATCAACAAAGTAGCAATGACGATTATCGACGACCTCCAGCTTGGCATGGTGTCGCGACACTGACCCCTCGGACAAGACAATAGCGTTGATCGAGCTTCGCCCAAGTGTCCAGGTTTTTTGAGTGGTGAGATCAATAGGTTGTGCGGTTTCAGCAGCAGCAATGATCAGTTTGGGCGTCGGTGAAGCGGTCATAATCAAGATCTAGTGGCAAAGGCATGGGGTCCATAGTCTTAGTATGGGAAATCCCACCGCCTGAACAAACATCTAATACAAAAAACACTGAGGTTGTTTGGCAGATAATTTTTCGGGTCTCCCTGTCTGGGTGAAATCGGCCCAGTGCTGTGGATGTGAACCTTTGCTGTTAGCCTTTTAAGGTGACTTGGAGAGCCCCTGGTTCGGCAGGATTGCCGTATAGCTCAACTCCCCGATTATTGGCAGCCAGATGTCGCACGATTTTGTAGATCGTTTCGACCTGCTCGGGTGCTCCTGCCTTCGCTGCCAAACTTTCGATCGGTAGGGGCGTTAGGGTATTTTTAAGGACTTGAACAACCTGATGTTGCAAGGCTAAGGTGGCAGCAGCCGCTTTTTTCCCTGCCTCAACCCCCGGCTGGTGATAGGCATTGATATTGATCAAAAAGGCATAGAGGCCGACCGACCGCTCATATAAAGCAATCAGAGCACCAATATGCTTAGAGGTCACTTCTGGCAGGGTAACGGTAATGGAGTCGCGGCGTTTCTCATACAGGGCCGACCGAGTGCCTAGAAGGAAACCTGAGAGATAGTCTCCTGAGGTGACACCAGATTCTACTTCCACCCGAGGGCCTTCTCGATCCTTTAGAACTTCGATAAAGGTAAGGAAGAAGTTAGGAATGCCTTCCCGCAGTTCTTGGACATAGGCATGTTGGTCCGTTGACCCCTTGTTGCCGTACACCGCGATCCCCTGATGCACAATAGTGCCGTCCAGGTCCTTTTCCTTACCCAAGGATTCCATCACCAACTGTTGGAGATAGCGGCTAAACAGCATCAGGCTATCTTTGTAGGGCAAAATCACCATGTCTTTTTTACCCTGGCCTTCTCCGGCAAAGTACCAAGACAGAGCGAGTAGTGCCGCCGGATTTTTTTTCAGATCGTGGACGCGGGTGGCTTCATCCATTGCCTTAGCACCCGCCAGCATTTCTCGGATGGCGATTCCTTGGAGCGAGGCGGGGACCAATCCTACTGCTGACAGTTCCGACGTTCGTCCGCCGACCCAGTCTTGCATGGGGAAGGTGGCTAACCAGCTTTCGCTTTCTGCCATTTGGGCGAGTTTGCTGCCGTCTCCTGTGACTGCGATCGCATGTTGAGAAAAATCCAATCCCAAGGTTTTGTAGCGGTTCTTGACCTCTAACATGCCATTCCGCGTTTCGGGGGTTCCCCCAGACTTGGAAATGGTAATCACCAGGGTGGTAGCCAGTCGATCTTGAAATAAATCTAAGATTCGATCAATCCCGGCAGGATCAGTATTGTCAATAAAGTGGGTTTCTAGGGCCGGATGGAGGGCAGCCAACGCCTGGGAGACAAACTGAGGCCCAAGGGCAGACCCGCCAATGCCAATGGAGATCACGTCTGTAAAACGGGGGGCAGTTGGCGGTTTGACCCGACCTGCATGCACATCGGCAGCGAAGGCTTCTATTTTTTCGATGGTAGAGGTAATCTCTTTTTGGAGATCGGGCGTGGGCGCAAGGTCTGGATCGCGCAGCCAGTAGTGACCGACCATCCGATTTTCGTCCGGGTTTGCGATCGCCCCCCTTTCCAGGGCATCCATTTCCACAAATGCCTTATCAAATTTAGGTTGTAATTTCTCCACAAAAGCGTCATCAAAACTCATGCGACTGATGTCGACATAGATACCTAGATGCTCGTGGTAGTAAAGCCAGTCTTGATAGCGTTGCCAAAGGGCGGCTGCATCCATATATCGTTCCTGAGTGAGATGGTTCGTTGATGATTAAACCATAGCGTGCAGCCCGGAAAGGTGACCAAATATTCGGATGGGCTTTAGCATTTCTGGACAGAGGAACTATCCCCCGGCCTGATAAAATCCTGAAGACGTTGATTGAGGCGGCGCATCTGCGCTTGGATTCCCTAGCACGCCTATGGAAGTTGGCTATTTCGTTTCTCTGGCACTTTTCACCACTATTTATGCCCTGTTCAGTCTAGGTCTGAACTTGCAGTGGGGCTATACCGGGCTGATTAACTTTGGTCATATTGCCTTTATGACGATTGGGGCCTACACCACCATTGCCTTAACCCTGCCCAATTTTGTCAAGGAAATGCCTCAGCGACTGATGGAGCAATATCCAGTGATTGAAAGCCAAGCATGGCTCGCTTCCATCTTGAAGGGTTTGGGAGATATTCTGCCAGAGCAGGTTCCTATAGTTATTGCTGTAATGATTGGCGCGGGATTGGCGGCATTGCTGGGATTAGCGATTGGCACCAGTACCCTACGTCTGAGAGAAGATTATCTATCCATTGTCACCATTGGTGTATCCGAAGTTGTACGACTGGTGGCGGTTAATGAAGAATGGCTGACACGAGGACCTCGTGGCGTTTTCAACTATCCCCTACCCTTAGCCAAACTACAGCCCAATCTCTTTATTAAAGGTGTGATGATTGCCTCCCTGGTCCTGGTATTAGGGTTGGCCCTCTGGCGACTCTGGCAATGGCTACTCCAACAGCCCCAACGAGAAGGACACGCACCTTTATCCCCAGCCCTGTTTGTGGGGTATGTGATCTGTTTAATTGGAGTGGCAATCTGCTGGTGGCTTTCCTTTTCCCTCAGTCTCACCATTGAGATGCCATCCTATTTACAAGAACTTGTTTTGCTGATGATGCGGCTCGCTATGGCAGCTCCCCTGGCCATTGTGGGTGTCGTTCTAGTCTATGCATCCTGCCGACAAACCGTTCAGCAGCTCCGCGCCCAGCCTTTCAATACCCACCTCAGTTTGTTAACCGTGACGATGGGCATGGGATTGGTGGTGATGTTTTTTGGCGCTCTGATCATGGGTTTGGGATTTGAAATCAAACTTTTAGGTATCCATATCATTGGGAGTAGCGAATATACCTACAAAGCTGGACTGCTTTGGCTGTTAATTCTGACCGTTGCTGTGATTTTCTGGCAGTTAGAACGATGGGTGAATTCGCCCTGGGGTCGGGTGTTGACCTCAATTCGCGAAGACGAAGAAGTCGCAAAGGCCCTGGGCAAAGATGTGTTTCGCTACAAGCTGCAATCCTTTATGTTAGGGGGTGCGATCGCAGGGATTGCCGGATCTTTTTATGCTTGGCAGCTCACCTTTATTAATCCCGATGGCTTTATCCCCCTGCTCACGTTTCAAGCCTGGATTATTATTGTGGCTGGAGGCGCAGGCAACAACGTCGGTACCCTCTTAGGGGCTGGAATTTTTTGGGCCTACAATGAGGTGACTCGCTTTATCCTGCCCAATATTTTGCCTCTTGACGATGCCCGACTGGGGGCCTTTCGGGTGATGGTGATTGGCCTGATGCTGATTATTTTGATGATGTGGCGGCCTCAGGGGCTGCTGGGCAAGAAGGAGGAACTCACCCTTGGACGATAAGCGCCAGCAAGATCCTCAGGTCCAACCCGAAAACCTATTGTTGACGGCCCAAGGACTCTCCAAAGCCTTTGGCGGCATTCAAGCGGTTAATAATGCCGAGATTCATGTCCCGGAAGGCCAGATTGTCGGGTTAATCGGTCCCAATGGAGCCGGGAAAACGACCTTGTTTAATTTGCTATGCAACTTTATTGCCCCTGATCACGGTCGAATTATTTTCAACGGCAGACCGATTGAGCGTTTGCAACCCCATAAAATTGCTCTTCAGGGCATGATTCGCACCTTTCAGGTAGCTCGCGTTCTATCCAGACTGTCGGTTTTAGAGAATATGCTACTGGCTGCCCCAAACCAAACGGGGGAAAAACTGCACAATACCTTTTTCCAAGCCCATATCATTCGCCGACAGGAGAAAGAGCTGAAAGAAAAAGCCCATGTCATATTAGAATCTGTGGGCTTAGCTGCTAAAGCCAAAGATTATGCAGGTGCTCTTTCGGGTGGTCAGCGAAAGCTACTGGAAATGGCCCGCGGACTGATGGCCGATCCAAAGCTGATGCTGCTGGATGAACCCGCTGCGGGAGTTAATCCCACTCTGATTCAGCAGATTTGTGGGCATGTTGAGCGGTGGAACGACAACGGCATTACCTTTTTAATCATTGAGCACAATATGGATGTAATTATGTCCTTGTGCGATCGCGTTTGGGTATTGGCCGAGGGGCAAAATCTGGCAGTTGGCACCCCCGCTGAGATCCAGTCCAACAAGGAAGTGCTAGAAGCCTATCTAGGGCAGTAGTCAAGCGCTCCATTTATTTGGCTCTTGATTGATGCTTACCGAAAGGGAGGCTTAAGCAGACTCTAGCAGTTCAAGTAAATCTGCTTCCGATAGTTGCTTGATGCCTAGGGATTGGGCTTTGGTCAGCTTCGATCCGGCATCTGCACCCACAACAACGTAGGACGTATTTTTACTCACTGACCCCGTTACTTTCCCCCCTGCATCTTGGATCAGTTGTTTGGCCTGATCCCGTTTCAACGTCGGCAACGTTCCCGTAATCACAAAGGTCTGACCCGATAAGGTTTGGGGACGAGTCAGTTCAGCAGTTGTCGAGGTAAACTGCAGGCCCGCCGCCTGTAAGCGTTGAATCAGGGTTTGATTTGTGGGGGTTTGGAACCATTCATAGACGGATTGGGCAATTTCTGGACCAATACCGTGGATGGTGGCAATTGCATCTCCGTCTACGGCCATTAATGCGTCTACGGTTGGATAGTTTTCGGTCAGTAATTGAGCGTTAACACTGCCCACATGCCGAATGCCCAAGCCGTAGAGAACCCGATGCCAAGGCTGTTGTTTGGAGGTTGCGATCGCACCCACGATCTTCCGAGCCAGTTTCGTCCCCATCCGCTCCAAAGCCATCAGCTGGTCTTCTGTCAGTTCATACAAGTCAGCCACGGACTGCACCATTTGGGAATCAGCCAGTTGACCGACAATCTTTTCTCCCAACCCATCAATATCTAAAGCGCCTCGGCTCACCCAGTGAATCAGCGAACCGCGCAAGATCGCTGGACAAGAGGCATTGACACAGCGGGTCACCGCTTCCGATTCGAGCTGCACGGCAGGTTGTCCACAGCTCGGGCATACGGTGGGCATCTGGTAGGGCTGAGCCCCCGCAGGTCGCAACTCAGGCAGAACCCGCAACACTTCAGGAATAATTTCTCCGGCTTTACGAACCACGACCGTATCGCCAATATGGATGTCGAGTTCCGAGATGCGATCGCGATTATGCAGCGTCGCTCGCGAGACCGTTGTCCCCGCTAACTGAACGGGTTTAAATTCAGCGACGGGGGTGAGAGCTCCAGTCCGTCCCACATTGACCGTAATCTGTTCGATGCGGGTAGCCGCTTCTTCCGGTGGATACTTCCAGGCAATCGCCCAGCGGGGAAACTTCTGGGTAAACCCCAGTTCGTCTTGTACCCCTAAGTCATCCAGCTTAATCACCACCCCATCGGTCAAATAGGGCAGATCGAGACGTTTTAAAGACCAGTCATCATAGTAGGTCTGCACCTCTGCCAGACTTCCGCACTGGCGTCGGTTTGGATTAACCCGAAAGCCCAGCTGCTTTAGGGTTTCTAAAGCTTGCCATTGGGTTTGGGGAAGGGCCAAATCATCTGTGGGACCAGAAATATGAATCGTATAGGCAAAGAAATCCAGCTTGCGCTCGGCCACCACCTTGGAGTCAAGCTGACGGAGGGTGCCAGCGGCAGCATTGCGGGGATTGGCAAACTCAGCCTCTCCTGCCTGAATGCGATCGCGGTTAATTTGATCAAATACTTGTAGTCCTAAAAATGCTTCCCCTCTCACCTCTAGCCATTCAGGCGGATGTTCAATATTCAAGCGCAGAGGAATGGAGCGGATCGTTCTTACATTTTGGGTAATCTCTTCTCCCTTGGTGCCATCCCCACGGGTAGTGCCCCGCACCAATAACCCGTTTTCATAGGTCAAGGCCAACGCCGATCCATCGATTTTGAGTTCAGTCACATACCCCGGCTCTTTGTTGAGGTTGGGGACTAATTTATGCCAGCGCTCATCCCAGGTATCCATATCCCCCCGGTCAAAAGCATTTTCCAAGCTATAAAGGGGAATCCGATGCTGAACCGAAACAAATTGAGTCGCAGGCCGCTCCCCCACCCGCTGGGTAGGGCTATCCGGCGTAATCATTTGGGGATACTGGGTCTCCAGATCGACCAGCTCGTGATAGAGCTGGTCATAGACGGCATCTTCCATCAGGGGAGCATCCAGCCCGTAGTAGGCATAGCTCGCTTTTTGCAGCAACTGTCGCAGCTCTTGCACCCGCGCTTGATCTGAAGAGGATACTGTGTTCACAGTCCGCAAAATCTCCCAAAGTTTTGGTTCGGCAATTTCATCTCAGTTAGAGATATCCAGAAGCTAGGGTATATCCCACTCTGGTTTAGAGGTATAAAAATGAACAATCACTGAAGGAATGGATTGATCGAAATCGGTGTTTTTTGCAGCTTCGCCCTAGCAGGAGGGACAAAGCGGAAGGCATCGGCAGGGACCGAGGAAGGATTGGTGTACTGAATCACCTTCTCTTGAACGTTAAAGTTTAAGGTTTTGCGATTTTGGCTAGCAATTTGCAAGTACTTAATTTCAGATGTCAAAGCATCAATAAAGGCCTGCAGTTGATATCCCTTCGTTTGATCCAAATAGGAGTAGGTGGTATATTTAGCCCCCTCTAAATATTGGGTATCAGACTTGAGTTCAGCCTGATCCGGCGCAAGCTTAGTTTCCAAAATCTCCACCAATTTGTCTTCTGGTACAGTCACCAACAGAGAAATATTGTCCTTTCCGGCACTATTGCGGATTGTTGAAAACAGTCTGGATAGCATCCCAGACAGGAAATTGTCATTGGCATCTTGGAATTGCTGGTAGTTGCTAACCGAGTAGATATTGTTGACGAGGTCGTGAGTCCACACTTGAAGACCATCCGAAACCAGCAGATACCCTCTCCCCACGTTACCGGCATCATTGATAAAAGTAATTTGGGTTCTAAACCGATTGGGTTCTTCTGCAATCGTTTGGATTTGAGCCACTGAGATCAGACTGGCCCCCGGTGTATTCGCTTTTAAGGTCAACTCAGACTTCAGTAAGTAGCGATCATTCGCTAAGAACTGCCGCATCGCTCGAATAAGTAGACCATAGTCAACCTTTTTCTCGGTGGGATGGACAAACGGTCTGGCAACAATCGGACCAACAGGCCGGGAAGGTTGGGACCATACGGGTTGTGAGAGTAGACCCAGCGCACAGATCGAACCTAGGCTAAGGATCCAATGGCCAGCACCTCTCGTCATATCCATTAACCACCCTTGTCACCTGTTGTTTCTCCACCGTTCTAGCTTGGATTTTTCACCGAGGCCAGTCGTGTTCGGATTTGTTGACGAACATCCGAATAGGCATAGGCTCTACCATCCCCCTGTTTTTGCATATGCTTAACGACAAATTCTTGATTATCGAGATAGGCACCAACGCCAAACTGTTCCGCCGCATTTTTAAAGGCATCAGCAATAGCTCGTTCAATCGGGGTGCCATAGGTTTGCTTTTCGGGGTAGGCTTTATCGTTGCCAACGCCTTCACGGGTTAGGCCCTCGATGGTGAGCTGACAGCGCACCACTACATACTCCCCAACAATGACCGGATCGCTGTAGGACACGGACCAGTCTGGACAAACCTCATTGAGCCGTTTCCGAATTTGCTGCCACGGGATAAAGAACCATTTACCGCCTCCTGGCAGGGTTCGATCTTGATGATCTGCGGCTGGGAAGGGGGCTTTGAGCTGGTCTAGGAGTTCAGTCTTCATGGACAATTCTTTTGCAGTATATTTGTACTATATTACATCAATATAAATACAGTGACAATAAGCAAATTACCGAAACCATTTATCAGTCTTTGGTCGACGATTCCTTAAGGTTTATTGCAGAATCCCCTGAAACCCTTATTCCTGTGTGAACCTAAAGATTAGTAAATTTAAGTCAAAAAAGCTTAAGAAGCGCGACAAATGGAACAACATCAAAAGCAAACAGTGGTGGTTACCGGAGCGTCTTCAGGCGTCGGTTTATATGCAGCTAAAGCCTTAGCCCTTACCGGGAAGTGGCATGTGATTATGGCTTGCCGCAATTTTCTGAAGGCAGAAACGGCTGCCCAATCTGTGGGGATTCCCCGGGACAGTTACTCGGTGATCCATCTTGATCTAGCTTGCTTCGAAAGCATTCACCGATTTGTCAAAACCTTTCGGGAAATGGGCCGTTCGTTAGATGCCCTCGTCTGTAACGCTGCTATCTATATGCCTCTGCTCAAAAAGCCCTTATACACAGCAGAAGGGTATGAGCTAAACGTAGGTACCAACCATTTAGGTCATTTCCTGCTCTGCAATCTGATGCTGGAAGACTTAATGCGGTCTGGGTATGATCAGCGTCGTCTGATTATCCTGGGGACAGTAACCGCCAACCCCAAAGAGCTGGGTGGCAAAATCCCCATTCCTGCACCACCTGATTTAGGTGATATGAGAGGTCTGGAAGCAGGCTTCAAAGCTCCTATTTCCATGATTAATGGCAAGAAATTTAAGCCAGGTAAAGCCTACAAGGACAGCAAGCTTTGCAATATGCTGACCATGCGTGAACTCCATCGTCGCTACCATGACGCTACGGGAATTACCTTCAGTGCCCTCTATCCCGGATGTGTGGCAACTACAGGGTTATTCCGCAATCATTTTGCGCTGTTTAGATTCCTGTTTCCGAAGTTCCAACGCTTTATCACGGGTGGCTTTGTGACGGAGGAACTGGCTGGAACTCGAGTGGCACAGGTTGTTTCTGATCCACTCTTCGGTAAGTCTGGTGTGTACTGGAGCTGGGGGAATCGCCAGAAAGAAGGTCGTCCCTCCTTTGAGCAGGAGATGTCGAATGAGTCTCTAGATAATGCCAAAGCCCAACGACTTTGGGAATTAAGTGCAGGTCTGGTGGGTCTGTCCAGCCAAGATACGTCGATGCCCCAAATGAGTACGTCCCGTTAATTCAGATAGACTTTGGTATCCAAACAAGAGGGCCGTGGGATTCCACAGCCCTCTTCCGGTTTAAATCAAGCTCATCGCTTAATGCATAAGATCTAAAGTGTTGATTAACCCAGGAAAACAGAGCTGAGAAGAGATAAATTCGAGCAAATAGGAAAGGGTAGGCGTCATCTAGGCACAGCCAAAAGTCAGAACTGAAATTAACCCTGGGCATATCGGTAGGTGATTCTTACCTGCTGTACGGTAATGGTTTCACCTTCAGTAAAGGTGGCTCGCTCTGTTTCGACCAGTCCATAGGTCTCAAATTCAGCCAGTTCCATGGGTGACAAGGGCCAGGGTGGCCCCTCACACGCTTGTTCATCGGCACGAATTCGGGTGATGACGAGAAGCTGTCCCGTTTGAGCGACTAGCGGTGCGATCGCACCCACGACTTGCGATCGCAAATGGATGGGCAAGGCCTGGATATTTCGGCATTCGTACACCAACTCAAAGGTTTGATTCCAGCTTGGATCTAAGTGGAATAGATCGGCGACTTGGTAGTCCACCGCTGAATTGGGAAAGCGTTGGTGGCACCATGCGATCGCAGTGGGTGATACATCAAATGCAGTCACCTGATATCCATGGGCTTGCAGAGCTTCAGCATCATTTCCCAATCCGCAGCCAATCACCAGGGCTTTGCTCTGAGCTGGAGGCTGAGGTTGTCCTGGAAGCCAAGCTTGTAAATAAGGATGAGCCGTTGCTTTGGCCCATGGCACTTGATCTGCATTGCCACTAGCTTGAGCATATAGAGGCTCAAACCAAGCGTAGGGCTGGTTTTGGGTTTGGGCTTCCGAGGCTAAAGATTTCACCCGATTTTGCACAGAGAGGGGTTGTTCTTCAAACATAAAGTTGCACCGTTTTTTCTCAAGTATTACAGGGCAGACTAGTAATACATGATCGAACAAACCAGCTTGGGGGGCAGGTATGGCGAACTCAGAGCACTTGCAAATCCTGGAAAAAGGAACTGAAGCTTGGAATCAATGGCGGAAAGACAACCCAACAGTCAGTCCAGACTTACAAGCGGCCAATCTGAGTGGGAAAGACTGTTGCGAGATTAACCTCAGCGGGGCCAACCTTACCCAAGCCAACCTTAGCCGCACTTTTATTCGCTGGGCCAATCTAAGCCAAGCCCAATTGGTCGGCGCACAGTTAACGGGGACAGATTTAAGTGGCACCAACCTGGAACATGTAAACCTCAGCCAAGCCAACCTGCAAGGGGCGACGATGCGATGGGTCGACCTCTCCTTTGCCAATCTCACCCAAGCCAATCTTCAGGGAGCAACCCTGAGTGGTTCAAACCTCTGTCATTCCACCTTAGCGGAGACGGATTTCAGACGGGCTGAATTTCGCTGGGCCGATATGCGAGGGGCTGATCTATTAGAGGCAGACTTAACCTGGGCTGATCTGCGAGGGGCTGACCTCAGATCGGCTGCCCTTGAATCGACGATTGCCATTGCAGCAGATTTTACCCAAGCCATTTTTACCGGGGCTTGCTTGCAAAATTGGGACATTAGTATTGAAACTAAGCTTGATGATATTGAGTGTCTTCATATTTATCTCAAGGCGGACCAACAGGATCGTCATCCCCCCGAAGGGGACTTTAGCGCTGATGTGTTTAGAAAGCTAGTGCAACCGAAGCTAGCAACCCTCGATTTAATTTTTATGGATGGTATTGATTGGCTAGCTTTTTTACAGGCATATCAATCGCTACGTACCGAATTTAATCAGAACGAGATTGAGATTCGCGATATTGAAAAAAAGCACGGTGGAACTTATAGTATTCGCCTGAAAGTGGATGACCATTCAGATCTAGTGAACATTGAAGCTTTTGTCAAACAGGCTTACGACAAACAACTTCTGACGACTGGCAAGGTTTGATGCAGAATGCTATCAAGATTGTTGGAAAAATAAGCATATTCAAGCATCTATTCCATAGAGGCCATTTTTTTGGATATATGGGTTGCTTTTTATCCCAAGGCGAATAATGCTGATATTGATGTAAAAACCGTATTCTTCTTGGAACAATTGCAATTCTCGGGATAAATTATCCGTGAATAATAGAGGGGACAACTATGGGCGCATGGGGATATGGCAACTTTGAAAATGACGATGCGATGGATTGGGTGGCCGATCTAGAAGGCTACTCAGACGATGGCATGATCATTGACACGCTCAACACGATTATTGACCAAGCAGATGACTATCCCGAAGCTCCAGAATGCTCAGGTGCTGTAGCTGCAGCGGAAACAGTGGCAGCGCTTCTAGGGGAACCCCACGAAGATTGCCCAGATGAAATTGATGCATGGGCTGAGGAGCGAACCTCCCCTTCAGCGACATTGGTGGCTAAGGCCAGGCAAGCGGTGGAAGTAATTATGTCTAACTCTGAACTCAAGGATTTATGGAAAGAATCAGAGGATTTTGAGGCTTGGCAATCGAGCTTGGAGGATTTGCTAACGCGATTGCCCTATTGATAAAGTCGGCATCTAACGCAACAATGCACCTTTATTAGGTATCAGGAGGGCAACTCAATTACTTGTGATTACCCTCCTGGTTCAGGAATAAGTGGCAGCGTTGCTAATCTTCTTTCCACTTAATGAGCGATTAAGTTAGAGTTCATTTGAACAAAAACCACAGCCATTAAGATTGCTAGAATCGCCAAAACCAGCTCTAACGGAAAAGAACACGTGGGAGGTTTGGAACAAGGAAGTATGGCACTCCTGGTTCGAGGCGGAACTGGGCGCACAAATGGCTGCACTTCACGAGTAGAGCAATTGGATAACACCGATGGCGTTCTCCCCCGATGGGGTGGCCGGATTCTGGAGGGACGACGGGCTGGACGACTCATCGGCGGCCAATCCTTTTAACGTCACCATCAAAGGTGGGCACTGATAAGACAAAAGGATCGGTTGAATAGGTTAAAGCCTGTTCTTCTAGAATCCCTATTGCAATTTCTTCCCCCATTCGTAAACTATCGTAGTAGTCAGTGAAATAATGAACCCCTGCCATATCCCGGCCAATGGAGATATTTGCGGCAAGCTTGTTAAGTTCTCCTTCCAGAGTAAGTGCCGCTTTTCGAGAGCACTTATCTAGATTGTTGCCAGATTGGTTAAGTGCTGGGGCTCGGAACTCAATTGGACTATCACCAGAAGTGTATCGAGCAAACTTGACTTCAGTTCTTGGGCCATTAGGCTTTGGATCCTTAATGTCCCTTTCCACCAACACAGCACTAGTATCGAAGAATGCTTTGAGTATGGTCACACACGCTCCAGCAACTGTTGCATGGCCTGCACCATATGCAGGGTGCATGGGTGAACCTTCAGGAAAAGCCATCGGTAAGAAATTTGTACCATTACCAGGACCTCTTTCAATTTGAGTCAGCGTTTCTTGAAGCTCGGTTTTAAAGGCGCCAATATTTTTAGATAATTCTGGTGGTACTGGAGAAACATTATCCCGGATGAGTTCTATCCGTGCTGCTAAAGCTTCAGGTCTTAACCGAATATGATTGTTGAATTTCTGAAAGCGAACTGCTTTTAATGCTCGTGTTGCAACTTCAGTGACCAAATTCAAAATATGAGGTCCGCCATACAGTGCAAATCCACCAGCATTTCGGCGGGTGCAAGGATCGCTTGCGGCTGCACCTACCCCCGACAAATGATCAAAACCTGGATCAAATGGAGTTCCCATTTCCAGGAGGATGATGCAAGCATTTAGATATGCTTCATAAAGTGCATCGTAGTGAACATAGGTGGCTAAATCTCGGGGTGTTGATATAAATCGTCGGACTGGGCGACCAGAAGGACCTGGTACATAATTTTCTGGGTCGGGCCTTATCCCTCGCTGAACTTCTACATAATCGTCCATTTTTATCATGTAATCTTCTTTAGGCTTAGCCGCAGGAACTCTCTGGTCTATTTGCAAGACTCCATAGGTAATTAGGCCTTCATTAACATTACCGTTGCCATTTCGGTCTGTGTTGCCTATCAAAAGAAACTGAGAGAGATAGGGGCCAACTTCAACCCCTGGTGAGGAACCCCGGAATACGGTTTGTGCATCTAGTTTGCCAGCATTAGTACCAGTAGTACTAACTTTACGAGGCCGCCCTGTTTGATTTTTAACGTAACTTAAGTTGTTTAGACGTCCTAAAGATTGAGTAATCTCAGGATTTTCCTTTCCATTTTCAAAGGCATTGAAGGGTTGATCTCGGAGAATCGCTAATTCATAAACTTCTGCCATTTCTAGAACTAGTTCAGGATTGGGATTCCCATTGGCATCTAGTAACGGCGGGGCTGGTGGCATGGTTACGGCTTGGGCATCAGGTCCTTCTAACTCAAAGACAACGCCTGCAGTGGGGGCTTCCCATTGCCTAAAGTTGTTCGGTGGATGTTCTACCCGTTTTAATTCTCCAGAGAAAACTTCATATAAAGCGCCATGCTTAACCGATGTTGAGAAAGGATCGATCAAGCCATCATCGATGGCTCGACGGAACTCGACGAAATCTTGTGGGTCTTCAAGGAGTCCGGTTTTTGGGTTATGAGGGAGTCCCTTTGTGAAGGACATAAAGTATTTTGCGCCAGCATATCTCTGTTCATCGCCGTTGGCCTGATGGTCAGGATGATTTCGACTTCTAGCTAGCTCTGCGGCTTCAACTCGAACTGCATAGGAATCTTGTCGACGATCTGTCATAGAAATCTTCCTTTGGTATCTTTAGGAGTAGTGGGTTCTGTGCTTCTAGATAAGCTGTCAGGGACAAGCAAAAAAATTATGCAGGTTTAGCAAAACATCACATTATTAGGAGTAATGATTTCGTTCGATATCATCAGAAGAAAAATTATATAAATCCACCTCAGCTATTAACCTTCTCTATTGGGATGTTTCATTCTTCCCTGTTAAGTTCATTTATGGAGAGCTTGTCCAAGGTCTCTGACCTTTCTTGCAGGCAAATTGAAAGTCTTATTAATAATTGATTACCTTTAAAATCATCAGTAAACAGAACAATCTTTTGCGTCTACAATTGATTGAGGCTTTGCGATCGCATCCTGTTTAGTACGGTAGGGATTGTGTCACCTCTTCCAATTTCTTTCTTCCGATAGATGCGCTTCATCTCCCCAATCTCTAAGCTACGGGGGTCTGAGTGAGTTTAGTTTTTCAAATCAATATGTGATTTAGGTTTCGTTCTAATTGGCCCTTCGAGTGGTAATCTGCAATACAACCATTGAGTCTTGCAACCGTAAATTTTGTGATTTAGTCGGCAGCTAAAAGCTCATGCCTCAAGAACCATCTGGTGGAGACCGCTCTCCACGACCATTCCGCCGCCTCTGGCTGATTCTGTTTAGTCGCCCAGTGATAGGCACAGCCCTCGTACTAGTCGCAATTTTGATCGGGGTGGGTTGGCGACTCTTAGGCTTTATTAACAAAGAGCTTGCCCCTCAGATCGCAAAGGAACTCAGCAAATCTCTTAACCGCCCAGTGCTATTGGGCGATGTCCAAAGCTATTCACTCACAGGATTACAGTTTGGGCCGTCTTCAGTCCCTGCTCATTCCTACGAGCGTAACGGTCGCACAATCGAAGATAAGGATGCTGGCAGTGTTCAAGCGGTCAATGTTCAATTCGATGTCTGGAAAACCTTATGGACTCGAACACTCAATTTAGACGTCACGCTGGTTGATGCGGAACTCTATCTTGACCAAACAGCGGATGGCGAATGGATTTCAACCACCCTTACCCAAGAAGATTCTGAAGGCTTAGTCAAAATTCAGCTTGATTCCCTCAGTGTTGATGGGGGAGAAGCGGTGATTGATCCCTATGGTGCAGAAGCACGAACCCTGTCGGATTTAAAAGGCACCCTTACGCTCCATGACAATAACGAGAAGCTGAAGGTTGAGGGGAATGGGACTCTGGACTCTGGTGGCAAAGCCAGACTCAAAGGGGAGTGGTTGCAGCCTAACCAAACATTGAAGTTAGATGTCAAGGCAAAGCAAGTTCAAATTACGCCTTTAATGGGGTTTGTACCAACTAATATCCCGATTCAAGTTCGTTCTGGCGAAGTGGATGGAGACTTTAAGCTCAAGTATCAACCCCAAGAGCCCATTCTATTAAGTGGCATTACTGAAGTTAAAGATGCAGATATTCGGGTCCCTGAACAGAATATTTGGGTAAAGGCAAAAGAATTTCAGGGAGAATTAGAGGTCGAATATTCGCCTGATCAGCAACTTCCCAAGGTCGGGGGAGACGCCCAGTTTCGATCGGCAGATCTACATGTTCCTGAAAATTTACTGTTTCAAAATGGGCGTTCTAAGCGTCAGCAGCTTCGTCGCACAAATGGCACCTTAACCTTCCTAAAGGAGCAAGAACGCTTGCAATTTGAGGCCCGAGGCACCATTGCTAGCGGGGGAAGATTACGAACTAAAGGTGAAACGACCCTGGATTTAAAAAAGATTAAAGTCTCAATATTGGCCCAAAATGTATTTGCCCCTATTTTTGATCGGGCGTTTCAAACGCCGGTGGCGATTCGCTCGGGTCTGGTGGATGCCAATGTCACTTTATATCTAGATCAGACCAAACGACCCAGCATGCGCGGCACTGCTCGCATGAAAGATATTGATGCTCAACTCATTGGTCTTCCTAAGTCGTTTTATGATGCCAATGGTTTTATCCGCTTAAGGGGGTTAACCGCCACCTTAGAAGGGGTGACCGCTCGGTATGATCAAGTTCCCGTTGCCGCCAAAGGTTCGATTGATATTGATCGAGGCTATGATCTATCTGCTCGTATCCCTGGCCTGGATGTCAATACTGCCCTCGCGTCCTTAGAAGTACCTGCATTGCCTGTCCCCCTTGTGGGTGAGGTGAGTATCCCAGAAATTCGAATTACCGGCCCAATTAATCGGCCATTTATCTCTGGGGAAGTCGTGATGGCCTCTGGCACCCAGATTGATCGAGTCCCCTTTGAGACGATCAAAGCCCAGTTCACGTTAGATAATCCATCTTTGAAGGTCACCCGTATCTTGGCAGTCCCTGAAGCAGGGGGCGAGATTACGGGCACGGCCCGCTACAACCTATTGCCAGGGGCAGATCTGGTAGCGGATGTCGATGTTGTGGGGTTGCCAGGCGATGAAATTGCATCCCTATATGAGGTGCCCTCCGGCTTAACTATTGGTCCGATTAACGCTCAGACCCAAGTCCGAGGACAACCCGAAGATTTACGCACTCAAATTGCCTTTCAAGTGCCGCGTGCCACCTACCCTACCAATGGCGAAATGCGATTACGGAAAGGAATTACTCGCCTAGATAATATTGTGGCTCAGGTGGCAGGCGGGACTGCTCGACTGGATGGGTATTTTGATCAGCACGATCTAAAGGCTGATGTCAGACTAGCGGGTATTGGCCTGTCTACCTTTTCTACCGACTTAAAGGGCGCTTTGAGTGGTACTGTCGCCCTCAATGGCCCGATTGCTGCGCTGAGTACCGATACCCTGCGGGCGCAAGGCCAAGTCAATTTTTCCCAGGGCATTTCGTTGATTGAACAGCCGCTGGATGCTCGATTCCGATGGACGGGGCGTCAGGTTGTGGTGCAGTCAGCGACGGCAAAAGGGTTCCGAGCAGATGGAACCATTGATGCTGATTTACAGACCCCCCAAGGCCCGCAAATTACGGCCTTGGATCTCAATATCAAGGCGGACGATTATGATTTACGAACGCTAGCGGCGTTAGGACCCACTGCCATCCCTCTAACCGGACAGGCCGATCTCACTGGGCGCATCACCGGGACGCCTGAAGCGCCCAATTTAGTGGCGACTCTCCAGTTAGAGGATCTGGCGGTATCTCAGTTCCGGTTTGAGCCGATCATGAAAGGTAATTTGGCCTTTGGCCAAGGGGTTGAGATGGATGTGGGAGGGGAGCGCGATCGCATCAATGTCTCCCTCAATTCTCAATTCCTACCTAATTCATTCCTGATTCGCAGAGATCAGGCGTTAGCCAAAGGCACCACGCAAGGCAATATCCTCCAGGCAGAGGTGCAACAATTTCCACTGCAAGCCTTTAATTTAGGTTCCATCGCTAATTTAGGTTTAGGAACTGTCTCTGGAATTGCTTCTGGGCAATTTAAAGCCAATTTAAAGCAGCAGACCCTAGAGGGCAACTTTGCAGTTGATCAACCGGCCCTCAATCAAATCCAAGCCCAAACCCTGACAGGCAAAATTCGCTATCGGGATGGCATCGCCAGCCTAAGCCAAGGAACCTTGCTGAAAGACGAGAGCCAATATATCCTGAATGCGACGTTTATTCCTAGCGATAATCCCAAATATTCGGGCAATTTAGCCATCACCAAAGGGGATATTGCCGATGTGGTTGCCGTGTCCCAAGCGATTGATTTTACAACCTTAGGAGCAGCCCCCCCCAAAGTTTATGGGACCGCAGCCGATCTACAAACGATTCCAGTGGGCGTTAATGGTCCCTTACTGACTCAACTTCGTCGATTCTCAGAAATTCAGCAATTAGCCATTCTCCAGGCCAACCAACAAGAGCAAAGTTTGTTCGCCTTAGATGGCTTAACCGGGCAATTTGGCGGCCAAATTGACTTTGCAGGCTCGGTCAAAACGGGAGTCAACGCAGATTTTGATATCCGTGGACAAGCGTTTAATCTGGGCTTGTACAGCATTGAACAGCTGATTGTCAAAGGGAAACTGGAAGAGGGTCTCCTGAGTTTGCAGCCCCTGCGGATTCAATCAGGGGAGAGTTTATTGGCCTTTCAAGGACAGTTAGGCAGCACTTACCAATCGGGCCGACTCCAGCTCCAAAATGTCTCGGTCGAACCCATTAATCCTTTCTTAGACTTGCCGGTTAAAGTCACCGGTAAACTCAATGGCACCCTCGACTTGGCTGGCAACTTGGATAATCCTCAACTAGACGGCCAGTTTGAACTGATAGAGGGACGTTTAGAGGACTCCGTCATTAATCGCGCTCAGACCAAGCTGAGTTATAAGCAAGCACTCCTGAAAATAGACAGTCAGGCTCGCATTAACGGCTCTCAACCGTTGATTCTTAAAGGTGAAGTCCCCTATGCGCCCTTTTTCTCGTCTGTAACTCCCACCACAGATCAAGTCTCTCTGACCGCGAATATTCGAGATGATGGCTTGTCTCTACTGAGCTTATTTACCGACCAAGTGGCGTGGAAGGGCGGCAAGGGTGCGCTGGATGTGCAGGTTAAAGGCACGATTGATCAGCCGATTGTAGACGGTACGGTCCGTTTTCAAGATGCCAAACTGCAAGCCGCTGCCCTAAAACAACCCCTCACCCAACTCAACGGCACCATCCAGTTTGATCGCAATTTAGTGACTATTCCGCGCTTGTCCGCCAACATTGACGAAGGCCAGTTAGAAGCCACCGGCAGTCTGCCGATTTTCGAACCTTCAAATCAGCAGGCCCTAGCAGTCAAATTGGCAGATTTAGACTTGAATGTTCAGGAACTCTATCAGGGCGGGGTAAAGGGTGCCATTGCTGTTCAGGGGAGTGTTTTTCAACCGCTCGTGAGTGGAAAGCTACAACTCTCCAACGGTAAGGTTAAATTAGCCAATGCGAATGCCGCTCAGAGCCCCTCTCCAGGCGCAACTCCCACGACAGGCAGTCCGCTTTCCTTCAACAATTTAGTGGTTCAAATTGGCGATAATGTCAAAATTTCGCAACCCCCCGTCCTCAGCTTTATTGCTAATGGTGACCTCACCATCAATGGTTCTGTGGACAAGCCTTTGGCGGATGGCGTTGTTCGCTTTCGCAAAGGATCCATTAATCTGGTGACGACCCTCTTTAGTGTCGATCCGAGGCGAGAGAACTATGCAGCGTTTGACTCTCGATTCGGCTTAGATCCCTATCTGAATATCGGTATGAAAACCACTGTCACCGAAGTGGTCCAAGCCTCAAACACAGATCTTAATGAGTTTGCCGAATTGCCCTCCAGCGCCATTGGTTCAGTCCAATCGGTCAAAGTTAGGGCGGCAGTCGATGGACGGGCCAGTGAACTCCTGGCCAAATTTGATGATGTGGTTACCCTGAGTAGCCGACCCAGTCGAACCACCCCTCAACTTATTGCTTTGCTGGGTGGGGGGATTGATCGATCACTCCAGGATGGTCAAGCAACTCAAGCAGCCGCCAATATTGCTAGCTCTGCTGCCTTTTCGAGCATACAGCAAGCTATCAATGATGCCTTGGGGAGTCGCGCAAGCTTTAGAGCCTTTCCCGTTCTCCTCCCCAATCAGAATAACAATCAGAGTTCAGTGCTCGCGTTTGGAGCAGAATTGGGCTATGACATCACCGATCGCTTTTCTGCCTCAGTTTTGCAAATTCTAACAGGGGTAGATGAGCCGACCCTCTTTAATTTAAGCTACGAGATCAACAATCAACTAAGAGCTAGAACTTCAGTCAGTAGTGATGGAGAAGCGGTTGGCGTTCTGGAATATCGAATTCGTTTCTAATCCTCGGTACAATAGCTGTTTTCAGTAGACCGCCATGTTTTTCAACCGACTGCTCCCCTGGCGCTCCCGACTCTTGAGGGCGAACGCTTATCGACGTTTGTGGCGTTGGGGCTGTCTTGCCCTTCTAACCGCAAGCTTAATTCTCTTCAGCCCTCCCCGTCCCCATTCCGTTGTTGCTCAGACGTTTGCAACAGAAACGGTAGAAGTCGATGGCATTCCGTTGTTTGAATTGAGTTCTTCAAAAGAATTTCCGGCTGAGGATCGGGTTAAAGAAGTTAACCGACGCTTACAGGATTTGGTCAGTGCATCTACCCAAGCCCAGGTCACGATAGATTTTTCTGAGGACTTACCCGTTCTGAAAGTTGATGTAGGAACTCAACAGCCCTTGTATTTATTAACGGTCAATCGTCAGGATGCTAAGGGATCTACCCCAGTAGTGACGGCCAGAACTTGGCAAAAAAAATTGCAACAGGCCATTGATCGGGGCCAGGATGAGCGAGCGAATCTTTGGCGGTTAATTGCTATTGGTGCCCTATGCCTCTTGTTAGCGTTAATTGCCCACTGGGGGATGGGATGGTTTTGGCGCCAAAAGCTATTCAAGCTCTTGCCTCAAGCGACGGTCGATCCGACAACGGGAGATCAGCCTCAAAGCCTGAGATTTCTGCTAAAAGTCATCTTCTTTTGTCTGCGGATTACCCTGTGGGTGGTCACAATTGGCTTTATTTGTGGATTGTTTCCCTGGACCCGCAACGGCATCTATTTATTCATCAATGCTCTCGTTCAAACCTTTTCAACGCCGTTTATCCCTGCAGGCGAAAAATCTTATTCCGTTTTGGACGTCGCATTGCTTCTGCTTTTACTGGCCGGGTTGATGAATTTGGCTAAAACGGTGCAGCATTTGTTGCGATCGCGCGTGTTAGGAGCCACAGGATTGAATCGAGGGGCCCAAGAAGCCGTAGCTTTTGTCGCCAACTATGTTTTGCTATTCATCGGCGCCATGGTGTTATTGCAGCTTTGGGGATTTGACCTGAGTTCCTTAACGGTTTTTGCAAGCGTCCTGGGGGTGGGGATTGGTCTAGGGCTGCAAGGGTTTGCCAAGAACTTTATTAGTGGGATGGTTCTGATTTTTGAGCAACCCATTAAGGTAGGGGACTTTGTGAAGGTAGGAGATTACCAAGGGACAGTCGAGCGGATTAATGTCCGCAGCACGGAGATACGCACCCTGGATCAAGTCTCTATCATTGTTCCTAATTCGGAGTTTTTAGAATCTGAGGTGGTGAATTGGGATCATGGTACCTCCATTTCCCGTCTGCAAATCCCGGTAGGCGTTGCCTATGGCACTAACCCAAAACAGGTCAGAGAAGCGCTGATGGACGCAGTGTCTGACTATGGTTCAGTGCTCAATGATCCACCCCCCCGAGTATTTTTCACTGAGTTTGGTGATAGCTCATTAGATTTTTTACTGCTGGTGTGGATCGATGAGCCCGAAAAACAGTTTGCAATCAAGAGCGATCTGAATTTCAGAATTGAGACTATTTTGCGCCACCGAGACATCGAAATTCCCTTTCCACAGCGAGATCTACATGTTCGGTCTGGCAAGTTACCCTTAGATCTGCCAGAACCGTTAATGACGTCCTTGACCCAACTCTCTCAAAATTTAGCAGTTTGGTTGCAGCAGCAGTCTCCAACAGGAATTGTTTCAGAGACTAATGCGGCTGAAACGATAAATTCTACCCACCCAGAGGATGGGAATCGCTAATTGATGCTCCTTGCCATCAGAATATTGCCAAACAGTTTTGGCCCTGTATAGGCCAGGTTGATCCAATAGAAGTATGGCCGTTTTCTGAAAGTATTTTGAGGCCCGACTTTGCCAACATCATGGTCAGTCTACTTGACACAAGTGAACGGACTCGGATAGCGTGAGGACTGGATTTCTAAATAAGAATATTTTTCATTAAATACCTAAGCTTAGATGGTTACTAATCTTTCCAAAGCCTCAGTCATCAGCGCAGTCAGCCTACTGACCTTAGCTAGCGGATGTACCAATCAAAATCCCCAAACGAGCGGTGACAGCAAAGTTGTCAGTGTATACTCTGCACGACACTATGATACTGACCGTGCCTTGTATCAAGATTTCACCAAACAGACTGGGATCGAGGTCAAGCTGCTAGAGAGTAAAGACAATGAGCTGCTAGAACGCATTAAGAATGAAAGTAATAGCCCCCAAGCAGATGTCTTAATTACGGTAGATGCGGGTCGTTTGTGGCGGGCCGAGCAATCTAAGCTGCTGCAACCAATTAGTTCCAACACCCTCAACGAAAAAATTCCAGAGAATCTCCGCCACCCTGATGGCCTATGGTTTGGTCTGACTAAGCGGGTGCGCATGTTGGTCTATAACAAATCCAAGGTCAAGCCTACGGAACTTTCGACTTATGAAGCTCTGACTGAGCCTGCCTGGAAAGGAAGGGTGTGTATCCGCAGTTCCAACAATATCTATAATCAATCTCTCCTAGGATCCTTTATTGAATCGAAAGGAGAAACGGAAACCGAAGCCTGGGCAAAAGGATTAGTCGCCAACTTAGCACGGCCCCCCAAAGGAGGGGATGTTGACCAAATCAAGGCTGTGGCCGCTGGTCAATGCGACGTCGCCATTGTGAATCATTACTATGTGGCTCGTTTAGCCCAATCCAAAAATCCTAAGAACCAAGCGATTACTGAAAAAGTTGGGGTCTTTTTCCCCAATCAGGATGACAGAGGAACCCACGTCAATATCAGTGGGGCAGGTGTTGTTGCAAATGCCCCCCATAAAGAGCATGCGATCGCATTTATGGAATACTTGACCAGCCCCGAAGCTCAAAAAATCTTTGCAGATGCTAACAACGAATATCCTGCAGTAATTGGTGTAGAAGCCTCACCAGCCCTCAAGCAGTATGGCGAATTCAAATCAGACACCATTAATGTCAGTGCCTATGGTCGCAACAATCCCGAAGCCACAAAAATTGCAGATAGAGCCGGATGGCCATAATTTGGCTAAGGTTTACTCACCCATTATTTGCAACGAAACAGTTCGCTGACGAGGACCATCCAGTTCGAACAAAAGAATAGATTGGTAGGTCCCGAGTGCTAACTTCCCGGAGATGATGGGAACAACTTCACTGGATGAAAGGGTAATTGCCATTAAGTGAGAATGAGCATTCTTTGGTTCATTTTCTGGAACATCCCGCAAATGAAGATCATTATGCAGATAACGCTGATTCGCAGGAGCAAGCTTGCGTAAATAAACTTTAATGTCCTCAAGGAGTCGCTCTTCAAACTCATTGATCGCCAGGGCAGTAGTAGTATGGCGAGAACAGATCAGGATTTGACCATTTTGAACTGAGTGAGCATCTATAAACGTTTGGATCTCTGGAGATAAATTGTAGATACCCATCCCTTGAGCTGTTTCCAAATTCAGCAATGTATGAACAACGACCATGGGATGCATCAGAAAAGAGCCACTCGTTTAAGATACACCGTTTTCATCTCGCCACAAATCGCCTTCTGACTAGAAAAGACGGATAGAGCGCTGTGAACTCTGCAGTCAAAATCCTTAGCTTAGAGCTATCCAGATCACGGAAGTATTGAAGTGGGTGAACAAGTTAAGGAAGGGGGCTGTTGTGAGAGGTCTTGATAGCAATACATATTCCGTCCTTCTGCTTTCGCTTGATATAGCGCTTGGTCGGTGAGTTCAATCAAGGTGTCGATTTCTTGCTCTGCTTGGGGGATAACTGTTGCAATCCCCAGGCTCAGAGTAATGTATTGGCTTACGGACGAAACCTCGTGGGGAATCTGCAAATTTAGCACTTCTGAACAAATTGCGATGGCAACTTTTACGGCCCCTTGGGCTGGGGTAGACGGCAAAACAATTGCGAACTCTTCTCCCCCATAGCGAGCCACCAAATCATCTGGTCGATGGACCGCCTTTTGGATGGCTTGGGCGACTTGGCGCAAACAATCGTCCCCCGCTTGGTGACCATAGTGATCATTAAATCGTTTGAAATGATCGACATCACACAAAATTAAGGACAGCATTTGATGTTCTCGCTGAAGCCGCCTCCAAGCTTGCTCTATTTCTTGATCAAATCGATATCGGTTGGCCACCTGAGTCAAACCATCTACATGGGCAAGGCGATGGAGAGAGGCATTGGCCTCGGCCAGTTTCGCTTCTGTGCGTTTGCGCACTTCAATTTCTCGCTGTAGCTTCAGGGTCAAATCCCGTAAGCTTAAATGCACCCTCACTCGTGCTAAAACTTCCGCTTCTTCGAAAGGCTTTGTGATATAGTCAACTGCGCCTAATGATAGCCCTTTCACCTTGTTCACTTGATCGCCCAGAGCAGTCATAAAGATGACCGGAATATCAGCGGTTCGTGGATCCGCTTTTAACCTTGCGCAGGTTTCCAGACCATCCATCCCAGGCATTTGAATATCGAGTAGAATCAAATCCGGCAAGGCGTGGGACAGCTGTTTCAAAGCCTTATTACCACTTTTCGCGACCCAAACGGTAAACCCTTGATCTCTTAGGGTTTGGGCCAAGATCGATAGGTTCGTCGGCACATCATCAACAATAAGGATATTGACAGACTGTTGGGAATCAGACATATCAGGTAAAACAGACTAAGCCCACGTGACCACATGGTATATCCGTGTGCATCGCTGCTAACAAATCTACAACTAAATGTTTCTATTGTGATGGCCCATAGAATTCGCAAACTCCGAGAAATTACCTAAATTGGGAATAACCCACAATGGACTAAATATATTTGAGCTCAACCCAAGAATTGAGAATTTTTGTGTATCGGGCCACAACGACTAGCGCCTGCCATTGCCTTTACTGAATCGCCATCGGTCAGTGAGATGGCGACAACAAGTAGGATTGTCCCAGCACAGCACAACTCAAGTCTTCATTTGCGAATTTAGCCGTAACGGAACAGCATTAGAAATGCTCTTCGTCAGCAACTTCCTGTAAGAACGCTTGAATATTGTTAATTTCAAACTTTTCTGACCAATCTAAGATTTTCTGGCAAAAGTCATTATATTGTGGGTTCGCTGATTGAAGGGCGGATAGTTGATCTATGATCTCGAAAACACTCCCTTTATTCGCCAGATCTGTGAGTTGCACTATGGTTGCTTGAGAAGGACAACGCATTGGCTGCAGAGAAAGAGGCTGATGTTGCCGATCCGTATTGCCCTCATTATCAGGTTTCTCAACCCATTCAAAATCTAGAAAATCCTGTAGTTTCTTAAGCAAGGCACCGACTTGTACCGGTTTAGCCAGAAAATCGTCGCAGCCTGCCTCCAAACTCCGGGCTTGATCCAAATGAGACACACTTGCTGAAGACATGATAATCGGAATGCCCTGGATGGATAAAGTTTGGCGGATTGCTTGGGTCATTTTACAACCATCCTGATTCGGCATCATTAGGTCAGAAATAATCAGATCAGGTTGGCACATTAAAGCAATGTCTAATCCCTCCTGGCCATTCCTAGCCGTATAAACTTCAAACCCAAGGTCCGTGAGTAAGTCAATCAGTCCGGCGCAAGTTTCTAAATGATCGTCGACGATCAAAAGCCTACGAGTCTGACCACTATATCCAGAAAGGTTGTTATGGTTGTCGAGTTCGGCTAGAGACTGATCGAGTTGGACGACAGGAAAATCCAGTGTTAATGAGAAGACACTGCCTTTACCAGGCTGACTCGTGACAGATAACGAGCCCCCCATCATCTGGGTTAGGTTATGGCTAATGGCTAACCCCAGACCGGTGCCTTGATGATGTTTGCTCGCCTGGCCCACCTGTTCAAAGGGCAAGAAAATCTTAGGCAATTCATCTGATGCAATCCCAATTCCCGTATCGATGACTTCAAAGAGAATGGATTGAACAGGGTTCGCTGTTTTATTGAGAGCCTGCCCCTTAAGAGGCGGGCCTTCAGATGCTAGAGAAACCTTGAAGATGACAGTCCCTTGATCGGTGAATTTCACAGCATTGCTCAGGATATTTATCAGAATCTGGCGTAACCGTTTGGGATCCGCTTCAATTCCAGTCGGTAAGTTAGGGGCAAAGTCTGGGTACAGTTCAATCCCTTTCTCTAGGGCTTTGATGTGGAATACTTCAGTAACATTTGTGAGTAAGCCAGGGAGATGGAGTGCTTCGGGAGCAAGCCCCAGTCTTTGAGCCTCGATTTTAGCGACATCCAACAAATCTTCAATTAGGGTGAGCAGATGTTGACCACATTGATGGATAACCTGAATTCCCTTCTGATCTTGGGTATTCATTGAGGGAGAACGCTTCAGGATTTGAGCATATCCCAAGATGCCATTCAGCGGTGTCCGCAATTCGTGGCTCATGTTGGCTAAAAATTCACTTTTGGCCCTATTGGCAGCTTCTGCATCCTTTTTAGCGAGTAAGAGTTCCTGATTTTGCTGAGACAATTGTTGACTTTGGGCTTGTTCTTGTTCCAAGAGTTTTGCGTGGGCTAGGGCAATTCCCACTTGATTGGCAACCGCTTCTAGGAGTTCTATTTCATCTGAGGTCCACTGATGGACTAAGCCTACTTGGTCTGTGGGGGACAACTGTAAAAATTCCTGACGACTCATTCGCTGTCGACAATGCTGAAGCACAATTGCTCCGTTGGGATGTCCTTGGTAGGAGGTCCGAACCGCCAGCAGAGATTTAAGTTGGATACGTCGATCGTCTGGGATAGCAGTCGTAATGAGGGGATCGGTATAGACGTTAGCTGTAACCAGGGCTTTTTCTTGGGAAAGCACCTGTTGGGCATGGGGCAATTTATCCACAGGGATATTGACCCCCAACATGGAATCACAACCTGGTTCCAGATATTCAGCCACAATGGGGAATTGTTCAGTTGGTCCAGCCGTGTAACTATGAATATGACATCGACTCACCCCAAATACTTCACCAATCATTTGCACCGCTGTAGCCAGAATTTTGGCTGAGTCCAAACTTTCTCGAATGTCTGCGGTGATATCCCGCAACAGCATTTCTCGCTGGATTTGTTTTTCTAACAGTATTGCCGTTTGTTTACGTTCGGTGATATCGCGGGCTATAGCACAGAAAAGGTCTTGATCTTTGAAGCAAAAGTGGGTTGAGGTAATTTCAACCGGGATATCTCGGCCAGCTTTCGTTCTGTGTATTCCCTCAAAGCTTTGAGATCGATCGATGATCAACTGCTCTAAGTGCTCTCTCAATTGAGTCGGAGAGAACAATGGATCAATATCCCAGACATGCATGCTTTGCAGTTCTGCTTTCGTGTAATGCAACTGCTGACAGGCGCGATTATTGATATAGAGAAATTTTCCGTTGTGATCAAAGAGAAAGATGCTGTCGTTGGCTTTCTCGAGACTGTATTGAGCGAGTTCTAGAGCTTGCTGAGCTTGTAGACGTTCAATTTCTGCTGCTGCTCGGGCGGCGAAGATTTGCAGAATCATCTCATACTCAGAAATATTTGCCAAAGGAGCAGTGTCTATGATGGCCAAATGCCCTAACACCTGACCTGCAGCATTCAAAATGGGCAGTCCAATATAACTTTCAGCGTCCAGCGAGACTAAGTTGGCATCATGGGGATAATGCTGCTGGATAGAATCTAGGTAGATACAAGTTTCTCCAGCAATAACCGCTTGGCAAGGGGAATCTTCTAAGCGATACTCGATGTTGTCCCCGAAATGATCCCCTTGCCAGAAGGCCAAGGTTTGAACTCGATCCTTAGCCCCGCCCACCCGCTTGGTAATCATGGCGTAACGAACCCGCAGGGCACCCGCTAATGCCCGAGTGCAGGTGCGAAAGAATTCTTCACCCACTTTTGTGGCGGTTCCTTCCAAAATAAGTCGCAGAGCTTCTTTGGGCCGTTGACTTTCGGTGATATCTTCGTAGAGTCCCAGGATGCCAACCACGTCTTGTTGGCTGTTGAACAGTGGGAGCTTACTAGTTTCCAACCAAGCCTGGCGTCCATCTGCTTGAATTTGTGATTCAACGATTCGAGACTCCGGCGCGTTGTGGGTCATGACCTTGCGATCGCACTGGCGATACCAATCTGCTTCTGCCTGCGACCAGGGCAAATCATAATCCGTCAAGCCCACAATATCGTTGGGATCGGACAAGCCAGCATCCTCGGCAAAGGCCATATTGCAGCCCAGATAGGTGGACTCCCGATCTTTCCAGAAAATGGCTTGGGGAATCGTATCCAAAATCAATTGCAACAACTGCTGAGACTTTTGGAGATCGGTTTGGGTGCGCTGGAGTTCCGCATAGGTTCGCTGTTGTTCTTGGCGTAAAAGCTGGTTGAGGGAGATTTCTGCGCGTTTGCGATCGCTAATATTTTTTTCGTTGACCAGTAAAGCGAGCCCTCCCGTATGAGGATTTTGGGTCCCGCGCACATCTATACCGTGCCATTCCAGTCCTTGAAGCGTTGTCACCTGGACCTCAACACTAAAGACATCTCCCGCCTGGACCATCGCCATCGCCTGATGGGCCAAATCTGAGTCCTGAAATCGATGGGCAAAGGTGGGCTGGGGGGCCAAGTGCACCTCATCTCCATAGCACTGCAAGGCCGCAGGATTCTGGAGAATCGCCCGACCCTCCAGATCGTATAGGGAGATCATGACCGTGGTATGTCGGAGGGCTTCTAAGGAGCAGAGGCTATCCACATCTACTTGCTCTAGGGCGTCGGTCACGCCTTCGGCCAACATGGCTAGCCGCCCCGATTCTATGGCAATGCCAGAAAAAACACAGCGCACAGAGACTGCCGCCCCCCCTTTCGGATAGAAGGTCCATTGCTCCGTAATGGATTCTCCCTGTTCAAATTGATGTAGATAAGACTGCAATCGGATCACAGTCGATTCAGAATAATCGCTCCAATCTCGGTGTAGGAGTTCTTCTAAGTTGTTGGCATTCCACAACCCTAACGCTGCTGTATTGGCCCACCACATCCGCATCTGTTCAATATCAAAGATCCAGACCGGAGTGGATAACCGATTCAATATAGCCAGCTCAGCAGGCGTAACTCCCGAGGATAATGAAGAACTCACAGAACAGATGGCCATCAATCACTGACTTTAGACTGCCCAGATTAGTCCCATTTCATCGCCTTGTAGACGAGCAGTCTGGATCATCTCCCAGCCGATTTGGGCAGAATCAGTCTAAAATTGTTAAATAATTTTGAAGTTTTCTCAACCTCAAGAGGGATATCCCTGCAGGTTTGTCCACTCAATTTCTATCCAACTTCTTTACTCCTGGAACCTAGTATGACGCTCCTTCCCATTCGTAACGTCGCCATTATCGCCCACGTTGATCATGGCAAAACGACCCTGGTTGATGCCCTGCTAAAGCAAGCTGGGACCTTCCGGGAAGGAGAAGATATTCCCGATTGCGTTATGGATTCCAACGATCTGGAACGGGAGCGAGGCATTACCATTTTGTCCAAAAATACGGCGGTGACCTACAAAGAGACTTTAATTAATATCGTCGATACCCCGGGTCACGCCGACTTTGGGGGAGAAGTTGAACGGGTCCTGGGCATGGTTGATGGTTGTCTGCTGATTGTAGACGCCAACGAAGGCCCCATGCCCCAAACCCGATTTGTGTTGAAAAAAGCCTTGGAAAAGGGCTTGCGACCGATCGTGCTGGTGAATAAGATTGACCGCCCGCAAGCCGACCCCCACGGCGCGGTGGATAAAGTGTTGGACCTCTTTATCGAACTGGGGGCCGATGATGATCAATGTGATTTTCCCTATCTATTTGCCTCAGGGTTAGATGGCTATGCCAAAGAAGATTTAGATGCCCCTGGTGAAGATATGAAACCCCTGTTTGAGTCCTTCCTTCACCATGTTCCACCTCCTGTTGGCGATCCCGAGAAGCCTCTCCAGCTCCAGGTGACCACCCTGGATTATTCCGATTATCTGGGTCGAATTGTGATTGGCAAGATTCACAACGGCACCCTCAAGATGGGACAGCAGGCGGCTTTAATCAACGATAAGGGGGAGATGATCAAGGCCAAAGTCAGTAAGCTGATGGGCTTTGAAGGGCTTAGGCGCGTAGAGTTAGAGACTGCTTCTGCCGGTAACATTGTTGCGATCGCAGGGTTTGCCAATGCCAATATCGGTGAAACCATTACCTGTCCCAATGAGCCTCAGGCCTTGCCGCTAATTAAGGTGGATGAGCCGACCCTGCAAATGACCTTTTGCGTCAATGATTCGCCTTTTGCCGGTCAAGAAGGAGATTTTGTGACGTCGAGACAGCTTCGCGATCGCCTGATGCGGGAACTGGAAACCAATGTTGCCCTGCGAGTAGAAGAAACAGACTCCCCAGATCGCTTTGCCGTCTCCGGTCGGGGGGAACTCCACCTAGGCATCTTAATTGAAACCATGCGCCGAGAAGGCTATGAGTTCCAGGTTTCTCAACCTCAGGTAATCTATCGTGAAGCGAATGGCCAACCTTGCGAACCCTATGAGTACCTGGTGTTGGATGTGCCGGAAGAGGCAGTGGGTGGCTGTATCGAACGGTTGGGGCAGCGACGGGGTGAGATGCAGGATATGCAGGTCAGTAATGGCCGAACTCAACTTGAATTTGTCATTCCAGCTCGGGGCTTAATTGGCTTCCGTGGTGAATTTATGCGCCTTACCCGAGGGGATGGCATTATGAACCACAGTTTCCTGGACTACCGAGAAATGGCAGGGGATATTTCATCTCGCCGGAATGGTGTGATTGTTGCCTTTGAAGAAGGAACTGCGACCTTCTATGCCCTCAAGAATGCCGAGGATCGGGGGTCCTTCTTTATTGAACCTGGCGTCAAAGTTTACAAGGGCATGATTGTCGGTGAACATAACCGCCCTCAAAATCTAGACCTCAATGTTTGTAAAACAAAACACCTGACCAACCACCGGAGTTCCACAGGGGATGAGTTGGTGCAGTTGCAGGCCCCCGTCGATATGAGTTTGGAGCGGGCCCTGGAATATATCGGTTCTGACGAACTGGTAGAAGTGACCCCGGAATCGGTGCGTCTCCGAAAACTGGAGAAGAAGAAGTTGGCCAAACGCTAAACATTCGCCCTGAATACAGAGCAGAGAAACGCTTGACCCACACAAGGCTTTCTCTGCCCGCTGATAAGATTGCCTGAATCCTATCCCCCCCAACTACGCAGAACATTTCCCAACCCAACACCGATAAACGTCGCCATCGCATATCCCAAGGTGCCACACAGAATGGCTGGGGTGACCAATCGATCCCACCGTCGAGCCGTAGCCATCGCTGCCGCTGTCGTTGGTCCACCCGTATTGGCATTTGAGGCAACTGCTATTTCCACAAGATTGAGGCGAAATAGCCAACCCGCCCCCAACAAGAACAGTAGATGCAGGGTCAAAATCAATGCCGCCATTAGGAATAAGATGGGTCCCACCTGAAGCACAACCCCAATATTGGCACTCGCTCCAATGGCAGCAAAAAAAATTTGCATCAGTAGCTTGCCCAGAGTTTCTGCCACAGACAGTCGACTCAGCACTGAAGCAAACAGGGTCGCCAAGGCCACAATTAATATCGTGATAACCAAAATAGCCACACTTGGGATACCGATAAAGGTAGCGATTCCCTTGCCAGCTGCACAAATAAGAGCACTCAAAGTCAACGCAACACACATCGGTAGCAGCGCATTACTCGCCGGAGACACCGCAGCTCCCAATGGGGCAGGGGCAAAGCTCGTTCGCGCTCCCTGACGGTAAAAACGGTTTAACCCGCCGATAGAAGGCAAGGTAAAGAGCAACAGAAAATACAACATCATCACCAGGTTGTCCGCTGCTACCCCTGCACTGAGGAGATCTCCCGATCTCAGCCCTACAGCTTCCGCCGTAGCCGCAAAGTTAACGGATCCACCAATATAGGTGGCACAAAATACAGCAGCCAGTTGCCAACCTCCATCCCCCAACGGCAGAACCAGATAAGCTGCGATCGTGCCCAGCACAGTGCCAATCGCACCGAGCATAAATGCCAATAGGGTCGGCCCTGTTTCCCTGACAATGCGCCGTAAATCCGCTTGAAAAAGGAGGAGTGGAATGGCAAAGGGGACCAGATACGTCCAAACGGCATCATAGGTCGGAGCACCAATAGGAATGATCCGAAGATTTGACAGAATAAAGGTTACCAACAGGGTGGTTACAGCACCCGAGATCCTAGCCCCCCAAGCTGTACGCTCAGCCCATACGCCTAGCGTGGCAGCAGACATCAGGATTGCCCACAATGCAAAATCTTGGTCTGAACCGATCAGTGAATTGGGCATGAGTCACAGAGAAAGACAGATCTGATAGGAAACTTATGGACATCCTATCGGTCTTTGAGCACCCCCATGACAGTTCCTTGCATTATGGTGGATGACTGGCCATTGGCCCTGCTTCTCTCACCACCAAAAAAGCAAAATCTTAAGAGTTTTAATTACTTTTCTGAACTGGCAATGAGGCTAACCATAATGTTGCCATTACAGCGAAAAACATTAAGACTAAATCTATCGTTCGACACATTTCTGGTGGCCAAAATCCTCTAACCATTGCCACTAACAAAGCAAATTTAAAACCAACATATTCCAGAACAACAACTGTAAATCCAACAAGAGGTAGATGGGCTTTCATATAGATAGACCGATAAAGGTTACGAATACAATTAATTTGAATCTCAAATAGCAACGACGGTAGCCGTCAAACAATTTGTTCAAGGATGGCACCAGAAACCAAGCATTGATGTATAAATTGCTGCAATTCAAGTAGATTCACACCTAAGTCCATCACAATCAATTTACAAAAAGTCGATTTTGAGCAATACTAGTGCTGTATTGAATCATGACAAAACCAGCTATATAAAGCCATTTGGCATCATAAATAACAGCAGCAATTATTCTCCTGCCTTCCAAGATTCATGAGATTCAAGTTGCCTGTATTGTTCCCTCTCTCATTTAATTTTTTACCTGCATTTCTAAATTCAATCCATTATTTCAATTTAGAAAGCAGTTAAAAAAGAATGAATAATTTCTCAACTGCACACCATTATTGGGATTCAGATTTAACAATAGTTTTTCCTATTGACCTAGGTTTAATTCAGCCCAAATTTGTTCCTAGGCAATAAGAAGCTTACGCTTTCTTGCTTAAAATCAATCCTATTCAAGGCTAGAGAGTTTCTAGTAAAAATAAAGTTTTGTATATTTAAGTCCTATTGTAATAGGATCTATTTCTTCATCATTCACTTACCTATAGTTTGCAAAAAAATGTTCCCAGTAAAAATGAGTCATTCGATACAGAATCTCAGGGTGGTCCACCATCAAACAACCCCCATTTCTAAGAGCTAATTTCTAAAGAAGGTATAAAGCGGACAAGTTAAGTCAGAAGCGTGTGGGCCATTGTCAGGGCTGTTTCAAGTTCCTGAAAGAAAATCTGAAACCAAGATTCTTGTGTACCCAGACTTCCCATAACACTGTTGCTATCTCACGAATTTCTAGTGCTTTTGAATTACCTCTGGTTAACTTAAAACAGCCCTGACGGTAAGCTAGCTAACCTAATCCGTCCAGGATTACATTTCCATCAGAAATTAGTGTTGGTTTGTTTATATCGTTCCCGATTATATCGACATAATGACTTGTGTTTTATCCGCTACAAACCAGGTGTTGTTTGAGCAAATAGAGCGGCAAAATCAGAGGTGGGCAGGGCTTCATCTTCCTCGCGGGTAACGACATCAAAAGCCTTGTTTTGAGCATTGGGTTCGAGTAAAGCCTGAACAACCACCTCAGCCACATCCGCCCGAGGTAGCTTATGGGGCATATTTTGTTCTGGGATAAAGAATGAGTCATCTTTACCCACTAGAATTTCACGGTGTCCCCCCCGCTCATCGATTAATCCCCCTGCCCGGACAATAGTGTAATGAATGCCTGAATCAATTAAATATTGTTCAGCCTGCCGCTTCCAAATCAGAACATTGCCATTTCCAAGGGTGTTGAGGTAGTGATTTTTATCCGTACCCCCCATCGAGCCCACTTGGACAATGTGCTGAACACCAACGGCAACAGCTGCATCAATTAAATTTCGTTGACCGTTATAGTCAATATCTTCTGGATAGGCTCCAGGTAGAAATTCAAATTCGGGTCTTTGCCCCGGTTGAGGGGGACCTTTCATCACCAGAACAGAACTGGATAGAATCACTAGGGCATCACAACCTGCGATCGCGCGATCAATACTGGCGCGATCCATCACGTCCCCAATCTCCACCCCGTCCACAGAACCCAACTTTTCTTGCGCCTTTTCTGCAGAACGGGCAAAGCACACAACCTCGAATCGATCAGTGCGTTCGCGGAGTTTATGCACAACAATCGATCCAGTTTGCCCTGTTGCCCCTGTGACTAATACTTTTTGGATCGCCATAGCTTCTGACCTTCTCTATCCAAGCATGATCTACGTGTATCTCCTTGACTTTATCAGAAGCAGATCAACAGATTTACCTTTGATGAAACAGGTTCTTGTAGATTTTGTGGAGAGATCTGGACGTCGCTACCGATAACCATTCATTGAACCAGCAGTGTGACTAAGCAATAAGATGAGAGAACGTCGCTTGATAGTACGCATTGTGCTTGGACTGTCCCGAAGGCACAATAAACAAATTGAACTGACCTAGTTGTGGATGCTCAAACTGATAGGTGCCTTGGTCCAACAATTGCCCTTGTTTGCCGCGAAAGGTTAGAGAAAATTGTTCAAGTTGATCGGACCGACCTTGGTCTTCCACCTGATCTAGTTGGAGGCGGAGCCGTTCTCCCCGTTCAGTTAGGACATGTAAGGTCTGGTCCTTGAGCGTTTCAAAGGTAGAGTAATGCATCTGGCTTAGGCCGACCCCAGTCTGAGTATCAAGCGTTTTAGCCACCAATTGGTGTTGTCGTTTTGTATTAGGGATAGAAAATGACGTTCCGGCTGTGGCTAAAATGCTGCCAGAAAATAATAAAAAATACCGTCGTGAAATACTCATAGCAGTCTATTGATATCCATGAAACTATATTTTGAGTATTCAAACCATTGATATGAGCTTGAAATAGCCTTAACTGTTACTTTAATAGAGGCTATTGGGGGAGTAAGCTTTAATATTAGCTAGTTTTACCTATCAAAACAGCAAGGCTTACCAGTCATTATAAGTCTTGCTGTTTTGACAAAAAATTAAGAAATAGTATTTTTTAGGCAGATGTAAGTCGTGATTTAAGTGCGTGAACTGAAAAACTTATTTTGCACTGTATTTTATCCTTATACATTTTATTTCTTCTAGCCTCAAAAATGCATATATCTGTCGACTTTTATCTCTTAGTTAAGAGGCATTGAATTATTTTAAAAACCGCTATTGAGCAAACTGAGAGGTTAGATTTAGAGAGACTCAAAGTTGATCTTACTCGCAACTAATTTAATCTTTAATTGAATTATCGAGTCAAAGAAAAAATATTTTTTACAAAGAATCCGATTAGTACCGATTTATCGTCTAAATTCTTCTGATTCCCTCTGTTCAACCTCTCATCCCTTCCCGTCCTAAGATTTCATAGAATGACCAGTTTTCAAGCATTGACGATGCAAGGGTTGGTCCAACTGGTCGTCACTACTCATTCTTTTATCGGGGGGAGGGGATTTGATTGATGTCCTTGTGATTCAACCTCCGACAATACTTCATCAGGCAAGGCGTAGGAACTTGCCAATGTTTTCTCATCTCCTTCTAGAATTTCAGGGAAGCAAATCTGTGGTAGCACTGCTATGGAGAAGATTTCTTGGACTGCATCTTCAAAACGCAGGAAACCAATAATCTCTCCCGTTTCGATATGAATGACCCAAATTCCACAAGTGCGCTCTTTAAGTCTGTCGGTCAGAGGAATGCCACTAAAGACAGCAGACTCCCGAACCTGTGACAATCCCACAAAAGCCAAAGGACCATAAAAGTCAATGCCACGGGTAAAACCAGGTAATTCAACTACCGTTGTTAATTGTCCGGTCTTTAGATCAACAGTCGCAACTGATCCATTGCCTGATTCTAATACCCATAGCTGACCCGCGTAATAGCGCGGTGAATGCGGCATAGATAATCCTTGGCAAACGACCTCATTGTTTTCTACATCCATGAGGATGCCTCCCACTGCCTTGTGGGACCGCCAGCCCTGGGGGGTATTGGTCGCACCTAAAGCAGTCACATATTTAGGTCGTTGGTTCACAATGGCTAAACCATTGAGGTGACAGCGGTCCTCAGCCGCTAAGCCAGAGATAAAAGGGGGTCGCCATCGAGGGATAAAACTGTAGGCATTTTCTAAGGTACACAGGCAAGAGAACCGAGTATTGACTATCCACAATTCCTCACTAGCCCAAGCCATTTCATGAATATCAATATCACCTGTGAAGTGGATATTACGGGGAATGTAGCAGGCATCATGTTTGTCTACAGGCTTGAGTTGGGCAGCCACAACTGGCATATTATAGAGCTCAACGAGCTGGTAGGCTTCACCAATTGCCATGCGAGTGGCGTTCGCAGCAAGGCCCATAGGTCTATTAAAGTGACGAAAGTGGGTATTAAGTTGATTGTTCTCGGCCCGTATCAAAATAACCTTGCCGGCCTGATAAGTGGAAACCGCTAGTGCGAATTTATTCTGACTTAAAAGCTGGGCTAGATTTGATGTATAGACACTTCGCAGTGGCGCATTCTCGGGAACAGTTTCGGCAGATATCATTATTTTGCTAGGCAGCAGTTTTCCATCTTAAGGACAAGCACTTACATTCGTAAAGGGAGGAGTAGGTGGAGCACCAGGGGGGACCAAGGTGCCGTCGAAGTTAACGATCGCATTGTTATTGTTGGCATTGATATTCGCTAAATCCACCACCTGAAATGTACTCCCATTAGAGATTAAATTAATGTCCGTTCCCCCTGCAGTTGCAAACGCCGGATTGGTGCTATTGTTACCGGTAATTGAGGCACAAATAGGGTTGCCGCCATAATTATTGACTAATACACCGTCCCTCCCTGATTGGGGAATAATATTGTCAGCGATCGTCGCAGCGGTGATAGTACCATTGGCAAAAGTAGCGACATAGATACTATCAGCATCGTTACCAGATGTCGTTATGGTGTTCCCAGAGATAGTTGCTGCAGTAATGGTGCTATTGCCAACAGCGCTAACATAAACGCCACTCCCATAGACGCCAGATGTCGAGATCGTATTCCCAGAAATATTGGCTGTAGTAATAGTGCTGTCGCCTAATGGCAAGACAGTAATACCATAGGCAAAATCTCCAGATGTTGTGACAGTATTCCCGGATATATTAGCGGTGGTGATAGTGCTATTGCCGATGGGCTGGACGAAAATACCTGGGGAACCAAGTCCTGATGTGGTAACGGTATTCTCAGAAATGTTGGCTGTAGTGACAGTGCTGTTATTAATGGAGCGGACAAGAATACCTGCGGCGGCGTCCTGAGAGGTTGTTACTATGTTTCCAGAGATAGTGGCCAAGTTAGTCTGACTATCATTGAAAAGGTAGAGATTAATCCCACTAGCTTCGGACCCTACCTCATTGACAGTGTTACCAGAGATCGTGACTGTATTGAGCTGGCTGCTGTTGTAAACATCAACATCAATCCCCTCATCACCTGTATTGCTGACTGTATTGCCCGAAATTAAGACACTGTTTAAGTTAGTATTGCTCAACCCCAGGTCAATGCCATCATCTGTTGCCTGGGTCACTACATTATTCGTAACCTCCACTGTGCCAGTTAGATTTTGCAAACGAATGCCATTATCTGCATTCGTAATCTGATTTTGGTCAATGACCACATTCTGAACACCAACCGCCTCCACGCCATTGGCCCCATTGGGATTAATCGCAAACCCTGACAGCAAGGTATTGTTCCTCATGGTCACCGTCCCCGTCACCGTGGGGAACTGACCATTCCCCGAAAAAGGGAGTTGGGCCATCCCCAAGTTGAGACTGACTGGGGGGGACAACTGGGAGGTAATCGGGGCTACTGGAATCTGTTGAATCGGTCCTTGGGAGCGCACCTGAACATTATCAGGAATTGTAAAAGCCGGAATCCCCGGATTGGTCCCTTGAGCAACATAGACAATGTCATTCCCATCTCCTCGCGTTGCCGCTAGGGCTTCTGCTACTGTGCCAAAGGGTGACTCAAACGTGCCATCGCTATTGCCTAACCCCAAGTTGACATGATTAAAAAACCAAGGTTGTCCCGTTGCTGGATTGATGGCTGCAACGGCTCGGTTCTCTGTCTGTACCTCAGTGGCTGTAGGGGTATCAACAATAACGTTATTGACGCGATTGACGGAAGATCCCATGCGGGCTGCAACGCTATTCTCTTGGGTAATTGGCCCTTTCGGTCGATTCTCTGGCCAGGTAAAGGTGATATTCCCCAACACATGAGTGCCGAAAAAAGCATCGTGCTGAACGCCCACCCCAGCACTAATATTACGAGTGGGCTGCATTTGCACGCGGAATCGGGCTCCAAAGGTATTGCCGCGAATACCACTATGAAGAAAATACGATCCTAAAAAAGCCTGTAAATCTCCTCCATTCTTAAAGCGAAAGAGTTGTTTACCAATTTCAAGATCAACGCCTGGTAAAGCTTCTTCGAACTGGCGGATAATCTGCAGCTGTCGTTGGACATCTAATACTAAGGCATTTCCTGCAAAGCGGGGTTGACCACTGAGTTGTAAGCCTGTATCTACAATACTTTGTCCCGTCTGGCGCTGAGTGGTGCCTATGGGCCAAAAGCCATTGAGGTAAAAGTCTACATCACTGCCTAGGCTTTCGAACCCTAAACCCAGCTGTTGAAAGGTGTTGTTATCGGTATTGCGAATATCAAAGCCCAGATGAGCGCCAAGGGTACGGTTAAGGGATTCACTATATTGACGATACCCAAAAATGACATTACCTCCCGGATTGCCCCGATCATCGATGAGAAGGCGACCTTCAAAAAAGGTAAGGGCTTGGCCAGGGTCTTGCCAGAGAGGGATAAAGGTTTCGACGCGGGTAGTAGTGTCGGTGCCACTGCTGGGACTATTGGCACCGACCCCGACACGAGGGCCAATGCGTAAGTCTTCTGCTTGAGTAGAGGGGCGAGGAGTTTGAGCGTGCGTGAGGGCAGACCAGTAGAGGAGGGTGACCAAAGGAAGGGCGGTACTGATGAAATGGCGGTACACAAGCATAAACACTCCTTCACAGGTTAGGCAATCAGACAGGGGATGCAGGATAGTCCCAATAACAATTGGATAATAAGTTGAAACTTAATAGATTATTCTTCACAAAAATATTGAAGAAATATTCTCTCACAAAAAGATAGAGGTGGTACCGCGATGGCAGCGTACAGTCTGATTAAATCATCACCATAAAAAGATTGATAACTATTGATGCTGCCTTATTTAAGCTGGAGGTTTAATCTACTAGTAATATATTGGCTTTTATGCTTTGAATAGTTATTCTTCTTATATTTCAATACTGTAAAGAGCAAGGTTGATAAGGGGCCCACAATGGATAAACTATCTTTGTAATAAAAATTATTAAATCAGTATTTGCAGCGGATAGATAACGAAGACTATCTACTTCATCTATCGAGCTATCTCAGTCGATGAATAGGCAAAAAAAGGATCAATTTTTGAGGCAAAAAATCACAATGCTCACGAAATAAGTGATTTTTTTTGGCATTAAATAGGTTTTTTTGTATATTTCTTGATTTTTCTTCGCCTTAAATCTTCTTAAGCTAAAACCATAAACTGTAAAATACAGAAAATATTAAATTTTCTGTAGATTTTATTGAGGGCTTTGAGAAAAGATAAATTTCAAGTTAAGAGAAAAAGTTTTAGGTCTACATTAGATTAAATTTATTTTTAATAACACTTTTTTCATGAAAGCTAAAAAAACAGGCTAATCTTCATACGTTCCATCAGCTCTACTTAGTTCCCAAGTGGCTGAACAAGTATCCTTTTAACGTTTTTTAGCCTTAATCAGCACTTTCTTGAGTACGTTTTGTCAATGATATTGGTTGAAAGTGTCCTTAATATTTTGTTGATGACTTCGTGATTATTGATGTAAATACAAATATCTCACTCAGTTGAAGAGTCCAACACCATTTGTGCGGAACGGCTTTTGAAAAGACTATCAAGACATCAATATATTTGTTGGACTTTCGTTTAATATGCAAGGGGCAAAATTTATGTTAAAGACACTAACGCTATCTGATTTTACGCCGCTCATTGGCAGCACTTTTCAAATTCAGGATCAATTAGAGGTGCCCCTACAGCTTGAGCTAAGGGAGGCCAAAAAACTAAATGATCTCTCGGCTCGTTTAGATAATCGATCTGAGTCTTTTTCGCTGCTGTTCCTGGGACCAGATGATGTGGTTTTGCCTCAGCGGATTTATGGCCTGCACCATTCCCACCTAGGAGACCTGAGTCTTTTCTTGGTACCTGTAGCTCGTCGGGAAGACGGTATCTGCTACGAAGCTGTATTTAACTAGCGATGTTTCGCCATTAAGGTAGGAGTACCCCCTATGGTTTCTCTCTTGTCTCAATTTTCTATTGATAGGGAGCTTCTGGCAGATTATGACTTGTGTCTGCGCGCCATTACTGAAGCAGATCAACCGTTTCTCTATCAACTGTATGCCAGTACCCGTGAGGAGGAATTAGCTGTTGTCCCTTGGTCTGAGGAGCAAAAGCAGACCTTTCTGGCGTTTCAGTTCAATGCCCAGCATACGTTTTATCAAAGCCAATTTAAAGATGCCTATTTTTGGGTGATTGAGCAGGCAGATTTGCCAATTGGTCGGTTGTATTTGGATCAACGGGCTGATGAGATTCGCATTATTGATATTGCTTTGATGCCAGGCTGTCGCGATCGCGGCATCGGTACGGCCTTGTTGACGGCCATCTTGGCAGAGGGACGAGCTAAACAACAGCCCGTCAGAATTCATGTGGAATATAGCAATCGTGCCATCACCCTCTATCGCCGTCTGGGGTTTATGCAAATAGGAGGCGACGATGTTTACAAGTTGATGGAATGGTCCTCTTGAGATGTCTGGCTCTGGAGTACTCTAGTCCCCCAGATTTAGCATCAGGATACAAGTTCGATAGGGCTTGTGGTTTCTTGTTTCAACTGTTCGTGTGACATCGGTTACGAAGTGTTCAGGCTGTCATGAAATAGGAGTGTAAAGTATGACCGAACCGTATCTTGGCGAAATTAGAATCTTCGGGTTTAACTTTGCCCCACGGAATTGGGCCCAATGTGATGGCTCAACTTTATCAATTAGCCAAAATCAGGCGTTGTATTCCATTTTAGGAACTACCTATGGGGGGGATGGTCGAACCTCGTTTGCCCTACCTGATTTGAGGTCTCGTACCCCCATTCATGCTGGGGATAGCGGTACATCGGGAAGTAGCTCTCGCTCTCCAGGGACACGAGGTGGGGAAGAAACGGTCGCATTAAGCATTAACCAAATCCCCTCCCATACTCATACCATCTCAGCCAGTGCAGATGCTCCAAACCAAAATACGGGGGTGAATACGTATCTAGCCGCAGCAGACATCTGGGCTGAACCAGACCCGTTGGTCACGATGGAAAATGGAACGTTCACGTCCACAGGAAGTGGACAAGGGCATGAGAATATGCAGCCTTTCCTCACCCTCAACTACTGCATTGCTTTAGTAGGAACCTTCCCGCCTCGTAACTAAGGAGATTAAACGATGACTGAACCATATATTGGCGAAATTCGCATGTTTGGAGGCAACTTTGCTCCTGTTAATTGGGCATTTTGTGATGGATCATTGCTAGCAGTGAATCAATATGATGCTCTCTTTTCTCTGCTTGGGACCATTTACGGCGGGGATGGTCGCACAACTTTTGGATTACCCGATTTGCGGGGGCGTATTCCTCTTCACTACGGCTCAGGAGTAGGGCTGACCACTCGAAACCTTGGCTCAAAGGGCGGAGCTGAGTCTGTAACATTGACCACAGCTCAGTTGCCTAGCCACAACCATGGCAATCTGCAAGGAACAACGTCTACATCTGTTGGCACAACTCCATCTGGTCGAGTTCCAGGGACCAACACTTCGCTGACACCCTACGCAACCTCTGGCCCTGATCAAGTTTTAAATTCGGGCTCAGTATCCCTGGTTGGTGGCAGCTCTTCCCACAGTAATTTAATGCCAACCCTGGCCATTAACTTTATCATCGCATTGAGTGGCATTTATCCATCCCGGAACTAGAGGTAAGAAAAACAATGGCAGACCCATTTATTGGTGAAATTAGAATTTTTGCGGGTAACTTTGCGCCCAGAGGCTGGGCCTTCTGTAATGGGAACACAGTGTCGGTTAGTCAAAATACTGCGCTGTTTAGCATCCTAGGGACCATTTATGGTGGTGATGGTCGAACAACCTTTGCATTGCCTAACTTGCAAGGTCGGTCACCCAGAGGCGTAGGTCAAGGGCCTGGATTAAATAATGTTCGTATAGGAGAAAAGTCTGGGAATGACACTGTTACTCTAAACGAAAGCCAAATGCCCAGCCACAATCATTCATTGGAGGCAACATCACAATTTTTTGGCGCGTCTGGCGATCCCACCAATCGCACGTTTGATGATATCACCCAATTCCAAGACACTAACTCTAACTTGGTCAGCTTATCCGCTCAGGCGATCGCATCCCAGGGAGGGAGCCAGAGCCACAATAATTTGCAGCCTTACTTGGTGGTGAATTACATTATTGCCCTAGAGGGAACGTACCCGAGCAGAGGCTAAACGTGTTTGGGAGCGAGACGGCGGAACCGTCGCTCCCCCCAAATAGATGTCTCTCCGTCTGCGCAGGTGGAGGGACGTTTTTGATTTCAAGCGTAAGCCCGTAGGACTTACGCTGCCGCATTTATGGTTGGCTAATATCCACCTGTTCAGCAGTGCCACCGCTTAACGTGCCCAATGAGACAACGTCAGCAGCCCCCAAAGGATTACCATTTAACGTATTATTGTTAGCGACAAGAGTGGTGAAGAGATCGCCAGTAAATCCTTCCAATTGCAAGGTTCCAGCAGACTCACCAAATGCATAGGCACCCGCTTGCCCACCAACTTCGTCAACATCATTATTCGTGACATTCAAAGTCATAACCGCATCACCACCAATGATGCTTTCGACAAAGAACCCTGTGGCAATATTTTGTGTAATGTCAATTGTATTGTTGTTGACAGTGACATCAAAGGTTCCTCTTCCACTCCGAAGCCGGATCCCTGCTTCACTAGGGCCACTAACGGCAGAGATAGTATTACCATCGATTTCTAAGATAACCGTTGGATTAACGGAGCCAACTGCTGTTGCAGTAAAAGCAATCCCGCTACCTCCACCGCTATTAATATTGATGGTGTTGGTATTTACCCGACCCTCCAATGTGGGAGACCCAATGGCCACAAACTCAACACCGTTACCACTATTGACATCAATATCATTGCCAATGATGTTGAAATCGATTTGCGATGAGTTATCCATTACAAATTCAATCCCTGTACTTTGCAAACTGCCTGAGTTGAAGGTGTTATCCACCACATCAATACGGACATTCGCAGAGCCAGAGGTATTGAGATCGAGCAGACCATTGAGAGTCGCGCCATTGAACGTGTTGTTGAAGACGTCAATGTCTGCTGTCCCGGTGTTTATTGTCAGGTTTAAGGTTGAGGCGGTCACTCCACTGATAGTGGCTGTGCCCACATTAGTTCCTGAAAGTGTGCCGTTAATGATAGGGCTATTGGCCGCAGATCCTGTTAGAACAGTTCCACCCAGAGAGAAATCAGCTCCTTGGCCAATCAAAAATTGATTAGTCTCTAAGGCGAAGTTCTCGTTGTAGGTACCCGCTGCAACATAGATGACATCACCATTACCGGCCACAGCTTGTGCTTCTGCAAGGGTTGTGAAGGGGTTTAGAAATGTCCCATTCCCGGTACCAACGGCCGTATCATCATCTACATATATAGCCTCGCTGCCTACATTAAAGGTAGCTGTCGCTGTCGCTGTATTGCCTATAATATCCGATACTGTAAATGTAAAAGTGTCAACCACATTGACATCGCCAGCTTCTGGTTGATAGTAGAAGCTGCCATCACTGAAGGTCGTAATCGACCCACCCTGAGTGGTTGTGAATGTACCCGCCTGAACCGATAGCATATCCCCTACATCAGGGTCTGTAGCACCAGTGAGGAGGCCTACACTACTAGTGATTGAAGCAACTTCAGCCCCAGGAACATCTGCTCCAGCTACTTCTAGGACACTATTCGCCAAGGTATTGTAGGTTTGATTCTGGGCTGTTGGCGGCGAGCCCTCTGCCACCACATCAGTCACAGAGACGGTAATGTCTTGAGAACCCGTCAGTCCTCCTGAATCCGTGACCGTGACTTGGAGATCGTAGTTGTTGTCAGCATTGGCATCCCCTGGGGCCTCAAAATCAGGTGCAGCATTGAACGTCACGACCCCATTGGCATCAATGCCAAA
>NZ_JANQOP010000009.1 GCF_028285745.1 Acaryochloris sp. IP29b_bin.137
TTCAAATACTTTGCCGATGCGCCGCCCCAACTCTTTTGCCAAGCTGAGGCCAAATCCCATGACCTTTAACTTACCGCCTCAGCTCAAAGATGTCGTGGCAAAACAGCCTTATCCCCTGCTATTTGCCACCATTAGTGGTGCTCACTTGTATGGGTTTCCCTCTGCTGATTCTGACTATGACTTGCGAGGGGTTCATATTCTGCCCCTAAAAGAAGTGATTGGTCTGCAGACTGGACCCGAAACCCGAGAAATTTCAACCGATCAGGAGGGCATTGAGCTAGATCTAGTGACCCATGATGTCAAAAAATTTATGGGACTGCTGCTAAAGCGTAATGGCTATGTGCTAGAGCAGCTCTACTCGCCGCTGATTGTGGCAACGTCTCCTGAGCATGATGCATTGAAAGCGATCTCAACCCGATGCATTACTCGGCATCATAGTCATCACTACTTGGGATTTGCCCAGACCCAATGGCGGCTCTTCACCAAAGAATCTCCAGCCCGAGTCAAGCCACTGCTCTATGTCTTTCGAGTCTTGCTTACAGGAATTCACCTGATGCAAACAGGCGAAATTGAAGCCAATCTCAGACATTTGAACGAGAAATTTCAGTTGACCTATATCCCTGATTTAATCGCCCAAAAATCATCTGGTCCAGAACGGACCGTGATTCAAGAGAAGGATCAGGCCTTTTACCACCAAGAATACAGCCGTCTTTTGCAATGGCTAGAAACCACCAGCCAATCGAGCATGCTTCCTGACAGTCCCTCTGCTGCCCTTGATCTCCACCAGCTTTTGATTAAAACCCGCCTCGCCGCGACTTGATCGCTTGAAAACAGTTGTCCAAGTTAAGCTAAGAGTACATCCGCAGGAGCATAGGGACAGTGCAAACTCAGTTACCCATTGCTAAAACCATCAAGACGACGCCTGCAGAGCAGCGTCTGACCTTAAATCATATTTCCTGGGACACCTATGAAAAATTGTTGGTTGCTTTTGGTGAACACCGTGCCGTTCGTTTCCACTATGACAACGGAGTCTTAGAGTTCATGGTTCCATTGGAAGCCCATGAAAATCCTAGCGATTTCCTAGGATTATTCATTTGTACTCTAGTGATTGAAAGTGGACTGAACTTAAAATGCATGGCATCCACTACATTGAGGCGAAAAAATCTGCAAAAAGGGGCTGAACCCGATAAATGCTATTACATTCAAAATGAGCCTTTGGTCAGAGGGCGTACAGTTGACCTAGACAAAGATCCGCCCCCAGATTTAGTGGTTGAAATTGATATTACCTATACCGATATTGATAAGGATGCTCTGTATGCCAGTCTGGGAATTCCTGAATTCTGGCGTTTTAATGGTTCGGTACTCACCCTTTACCAGCTTGACCAAGACCAATATCACGCCGTTGACACTAGCCCTTCCTTGCCCTGGTTTTCTAAGGATGTGTTTTATCACTTTCTAAACCAAAGCAAAACAGTTGGTGAAGCTCAAGCCGTGCGAGATTTAAAGGGGTGGATCAATCAACAGCTAGAGTCCTGTGAGACATAGCGCTCCTTGTCAGTATGCCCCCCAGTCTGAGCAATCAAAGTTTTTACTCTCCCGTGACGATGCCGAGTGAATCCATAGATAGCAAGGAAACCTCAATATGCACCGGCCCACGATTTTCCAAGAAGACAATCTTGATAAGCTCGTTGCTTTTATGAAAGCCCACAGCTTTGCAACACTGGTGTCAGCGGTGGAGGGGGTTCCCTTTGCCTCCCATATTCCCCTAGTGGTCACAGAAACAGACGGTGTAGTCACTTTAGTGGGGCATTTGGCCAAAGGGAATCCTCACTGGCAAGCCTTTGATATCGCTGAATCCTTGGCGATTTTTACTGGAGCCCATGCTTACATCTCTCCGACCCTGTATGAAAAGGATGAGAGTGTGCCCACGTGGAATTATATTGCGGTCCATGCCTATGGCACCCCTAACATCATCACCTTTAAGGACGCCCCTGAGCAGATGGACCAGATGATCGACGAAATGGTAGATACCTACGAAGCCAGTTATAAATCTCAGTGGCACAGCTTGTCTGGGGCATTTCGCACCAGCATGATGAAAGGCATCGTCGGCTTTGAGATGGCAGTGACTCGCCTAGAAGGCAAGTATAAGCTCAGCCAGAACCGGAGCTTAATTGAGCAGCACACCATCTCGGATGCACTGCTCCAAAGTGCTGATCCCAGTGCTCAGGGTGTGGGGCAGGAAATGCAGCAGAATCTTGAGTAAGCGCCATCGCTCAAAGCTGACTCTCTGAGTGGGCACATCACTCCAACGACAATTAATGGCATTGGAGCGATGGAGGTAGTTAGGTGATCACAGTCGGCTTGTCGCGACCAGTCAGTGTGCGAATTTGAGCCACTTCATCCGCCAAGGTGATCAGCGTAGCCAGGGCATCTTGCGGATCAAGGCCCTGCTTGCTGACATCCGGTTCATAGCTTTCCAAATACACCCGCAAGGTAGCTCCTTGGGTGCCTGTCCCAGATAGTCGAAAGACAATGCGAGACCCATCGGTAAAGCCAATACGGACCCCCTGCTTTTGGCTAACACTGCCATCTACCGGATCCGTATAGCTAAAGTCATCCGCATAGTCCACGGTATATTGCCCCAGCTTTTGGCCCTTGAAGGTTGCGAGCTTACCCCGTAGATTCGTCATTAGGGTATTGGCTTTTTCAGCATCAACGGCCTCATAGTCATGGCGGGAGTAGTAGTTACGGCCATATTCCTGCCAATGCTCTTTGACGATATCTTCCACCGACTGCTGACGCATAGCCAAGATATTTAGCCAGAACAGCACCGCCCAGAGACCATCTTTTTCTCGCACATGGTTCGAGCCAGTACCAAAACTCTCCTCACCACAGAGGGTTGCTTTGTTAGCATCCAAAAGATTGCCAAAAAACTTCCAGCCTGTAGGGGTTTCATAGCAGTCAAAGCCTAACTTGGCTGCCACTCGATCTACCGCCTGACTCGTGGGCATCGACCGGGCTACCCCCGCTAAACCATTCTGATAACCGGGCACGAGCTTCGCGTTCGCCGTCAAAATCGCCAGACTATCACTCGGGGTAACAAAGAATCGTTGCCCCAGTATCATGTTGCGATCGCCATCGCCATCCGAGGCCGCACCAAAATTAGGTGCATGCTCCCCAAACAGTTTTTCTACCAGTTCATGGGCATAGACCAAATTGGGATCAGGGTGACCCCCACCAAAATCTTCCAAGGGTTTGCCATTCATGACGCTATCTGGCCCTGCTCCAAGGCGATCGGCAAAGAGGGCATGGGCGTAGGGACCCGTGACCGCATGCATCGAATCAACTATCAGACTAAATCCACCTGAAGTCAGTAACTGGCGAATACGGTCGAAATCAAACAGAGACTCCATTAACTGGGCATAGTCTTGAACCGCATCAATCACCTCAACTGTCATCTCTCCTAATTGAGAGGTTCCTAACTGATCGAGGTTGACATCCTCTGCCTCAATAATGCGATAGACATCGATTTCCTGACTGCGGGCATAAATCGCCTCAGTAACTTTCTCGGGAGCCGGACCGCCATTACCAATGTTGTACTTAATGCCAAAATCACCGTCTGGGCCACCCGGATTATGGCTCGCGGATAAGACAATGCCCCCATAGGCCTTGTTCTTGCGAATCACGCATGAGACGGCTGGAGTCGATAGAATGCCGTTTTGGCCCACCAACACCTTGCCAAAGCCGTTGGCAGCAGCCATTTTCAAAATGACCTGAATCGCATGGCGGTTGTAGAAACGACCATCACCGCCCACCACTAAGGTTTGGTCTTGATAGTTCTCAAGGCTATCGAAAATGGATTGGATAAAATTCTCTAAATAATGGAACTGCTGAAACACTGTTACCTGCTTCCGCAGTCCAGAGGTTCCTGGTTTTTGGTCCGAAAACGGTTGGGTATAAACGGTGTTGATACTCATGAAGACTGGCACGAATGAGAGTGAATAAAATCCAGATAGCGCTAGTTGATAGCCCCTGCAAGATAGAGGTAACCGTTGATCAGGATACCCTGGTCTAGGTCAATTTGACTTGATTGACGCAGGGACGTCCGGCTGCAAAATCAGCAATATTGCTCAAGGTAGTGCTGGCGATGTTCTCCAGTGCATTACGGGTAAAAAAGGCTTGATGGGCCGTGATTAAAACGTTGGGGAAGGACTGGAGGAGTTGAAAGTGATCGTCCTGAATTACCGTATCAGACAGATCTTCAAAAAATAGATTTTCCTCCTGTTCATAGACATCAATGCCTAGATAACCCACTTGTCCCGATTTAATTGCATCAATCACGGCTGGTGTATCAATCAGTCCACCGCGGCTGGTGTTAATCAACATGGTACCTGGCTGAAATGCTCTTAAAGTCTGAGCATTGATAATGTGATGGGTTTCTGGCATCAGGGGGCAGTGCAACGAAATAATCTTAGATTGAGCCAGTAGATCTTCTAACGCCATATAGGTTACGCCTAGATCGATGCAGGCGGGGTTGGGATAAGGATCATAGGCCAATAGCTGACATCCAAACCCCTTCATGATTTGGGCAAAACATTGACCGATCTTGCCCGTCCCTACAATCCCCACCGGACAGTTATGGAGATCGAACCCCAACAGCCCTTCCAACGAAAAATTATCATCCCGGACTCGGTTGTAGGCTCTATATAGCTTGCGGTTGAGCATCAAAATCATGCCCACAGCATGCTCAGCCACAGAATAGGGTGAATAGGCTGGTACCCGAACCACCGTTAGCCCCAGTTCTGTCGCCTTAGCTATATCCACATTGTTAAAGCCTGCCGATCGCAGGGCTACTAGTTGGGTCCCCTGCGCTGCCAAAATCTCAAGGGTTTCTGAATCAAGCTGATCATTGATAAAGACGCAAACCACCGGAAAGTCCTTCGCCAGAGGGGCGGTCGTAGCCGTTAAGCGAGGTTCAAGAAAAATAAGTTCGTGATCGTTGGTATTGGCTGCCTTCAGGAACTGTTGGTCATAGCTTTTACTGCTAAAGATGGCAACTTTCATAATTTTCTCCCATGGAGGCAATGCGCTACACCAACCCTTATCTCTGCATGTAACTTAGCAACTAACCAGCCCCTCTAGGTTAAGGTTCGCGAAGATGAGGGAATCTGCACGACGGAATGTGCAAGGGCGAGGCATTGCAACCTACACTGTGACGTATGACTTCGTCTACACATTCCACTTCTCCTCCTGGATTACAGCGCACTCCCCAGAGCGATTGGCGATTGATTTTAAGGGTTGTTCCCTATGCCCGACAGCATCGACGCGATCTCTTAACCGTATTTAGTTTGCTGATACCCCTGTCGGTGGCAGGGGCCTTACAACCGATTTTGGTGGGGCAGGCCATTTCTGCGATTCGTAATGAGTCCCAGATTTATGATGTCGTGGCTTGGTTTTTTAATGGATTGCAACGGTTCCCTCTCCCTGGCCTGGTTGCCAGGATGTTGGAGGACATGGCATCTGTTTTGCAGCGGTTAACATTGCCTGAAACGATTAATCTGCTGACGGTATTACTCTTGGTCACCGTTGTTGTCCGATTTGGATTGCAGGCGGCCCAGGGATTCCTGGTGCAAAAAGTGGGTCAGGAAATTACGGCGGATATTCGGAATGACTTGTTTGCCCATGTACTATCCTTGGCCGTACGTTTTTTCGATCGCACACCTGTGGGGCAGCTCATTACCCGCTTAACGAGCGATGTGGAAGCATTGGGAGATGTCTTTTCCACGGGTGCAGTGGGTATTGTCAGTGATTTGTTCTCCATTTTGATGATCGTTGTTTTTATGTTTCTGCAGCAGTGGCAACTCGCGTTGATGTTGTTGTTATTGTTGTTGCCCATTTCTGGGTTGATTATTTTCTTTCAACATCATTATCGCCGCGAAAACTACAAAGCTCGGGAAGAATTGTCGGCGCTTAATTCCAACTTGCAAGAAAATATTATGGGCATTGGGATTGTCCAGCTGTTTCGCCGAGAGTCTTACAATGCAGACTTGTTTCGCCAAATCAATCGACGCTACGTAACTGCGATTGATCGGACCATTTTCTTTGATTCAGCCGTTTCTGCCACCTTGGAATGGATTGCGTTTATTGCGGTGGCGGGCGTGCTTTGGGTTGGAGGAGGGCAGGTCGTAGGTGAAGCCCTGACTTTAGGAACCCTGTCTACCTTTATTTTGTATTCCCAACGGTTGTTTTTTCCCTTACAACAATTAGCTGAAAAATTTACGGCGATTCAGGCAGGCTTTACTGCTGTGGAGCGTATCAATGATTTGCTGAATCAGCCGATTGAAATTCGTGACCCAGAGCAGCCTCAGATATTGCCCGTGCACTCGGATCAGCGGCCCTTAGGTGAAGTCCAATTTATGGATGTATCGTTTGCCTATAAAGAAGAGGATTGGGTGCTCAAGGATTTGGACTTTTGCATTCAACCCGGTGAGAAAGTAGCCATTGTTGGACCGACGGGAGCCGGGAAAAGTTCGATTATTCGGCTGCTGTGCCGACTCTATGAAGTCTCCAAAGGCCAGATCCTCTTAGATGGCGTGGATGTGCGAGATTTAACCCAGGCAGAATTGCGGCGACATATCGGAGTGATCCTCCAAGATGGGTTTCTATTTGCGGGCGATGTCAAAAGCAATATCTCATTGGGCGAGGAGTATTCTCTGGAGGCGGTGAAGTCTGCTGCTGAGCAGATGAATGTAGCTCAATTTATTGAAGCCTTACCGGAAGGGTATGAGACGGTTTTACGTGAACGGGGAACGAATTTATCGGGTGGCCAGAAGCAACTGTTGGCCTTTGCTAGGGCCGCGATTCGTAACCCCAGAATTCTGGTGTTGGATGAGGCAACCGCCAGCTTAGATGTGGGGACAGAGGCCATTATTCAAGGAGCATTGGATCGGCTGTTGGTTGGACGAACCGCGATTATTATTGCCCATCGATTATCTACAATTCGCAATGTGGATCGAATCATTGTCTTGAGTCGTGGCCGTTTGGTGGAGTCCGGTAGCCATGACCAATTGATGGCGTTAGATGGGGTCTATGCCAGCTTATACCGCTTGCAGTTACTGGGTCAGCAAATGTAGGAGGTCATAACGCTTTTCGCAATCGATCGGGTAATGTTAGGTTCTGCAGAAGAGAGCAATATTGATGGGTAGACTGCGTTTCCCCAGATCGGATGTTCAATAATCCTACACCCTCCCGTTTGGGCCAGGGGATACCCCAGACTCGTTTGGACAACGGCCACATCGTCTAACCGCATTGGGCCAGGATGGGACAAGATGGGGTAGCCCGTGCGCGGATCAAAAATCTCTGCTTGATATCCCAAGTGCTGCAAACACAGCACGATTCGTCGTCCCAGTTGCACAAATTGGGCTCTGAGTTGCTGTTTATGGAATTCTGTCTCTGTTGTTTTCTCTAGTAGTAAAACAGGACAGTGTTGAAACACAATGATGACAGAAAGAACAGGCACTAGCCAGTCAGGGAGCAACTGACAGACATTGGTGCTGATAAATTCACTGGGAATATGGACGGAATATTCGATGCCCATAGCAAGAGAGGGTTTGCATCATTTCTATTAGCATACTTCCAAACCTATTGGAATTCCTTCAATCCCTCATAAACGGTCTATCTCACCACTTTATTCAAGAGGATGAACCCATCCAACTCCATCAGGTGAAAGGTACCCAAATCTCCTCAATATCTGCAAAAAGGATCCGGTTTGAGTCTGAGTATTCTGCTGAGGTGGGTGTCTTGGGCTAAAGGTTTGAATAACAATTTGCACAAAGTAATCTTTAAGGACGGGGTGACATTTTAGTGAATGATTGTGGGCATCATTGTTCGTAGCGAATCAGGTTGTTTTGAGACATCCTTTAGACTGTTGTGGAGAACGCTGATCTCTATTGGTATGGGTTGCTGTTCAGTTGAGGATTTCAACGCTGACTATCGACATAAGATATTTTAATCAACACAATGGAGTTGGGTAGCAGGGCTGCGATAGAAGTTTGAATTATTCCAATAAACCACACTTGCAAACGATTCAAACCGCTCTCCAACGGGATGTGGATCGGAGATTGGTGAGGGAACGGTGGCGAATCGTTCAAGGCTCCTTTGCATTGATGGTGGCATTCACAGTCGCTGTCTGGACTGAGGTTGATCCAACCCTGTTTATCATTTGGATCAGTGGCTATATGATTTGGATTGGAATAACCTTTTGGACTCATTCAGGTCGATGTTTGGTTAACTGGCGGGATCGCTACCAAACGCCGATCCTAGTCAATGTTATTAATGCTGGTCGCGGCATTTGGATCTGCGGAATAGCCCTTGCAAATTGGCCAGCCTTTATCCAGGGGGAGACATTTTTCTGGACCTTGACGACCCTGTGGGCCATTGCATTGGCTGCACATACGATTATGGTGACTGTTGCCAATGACTATTTCATTCAAGCCATTCTAGCGACGGCGATTATCCTGATCGCCGCGACGGATCAGTGGCAAATTAGCATCAGTACGATTTTTTTCCTAATCCCGGCAGTCAAAGCTTTAGACTCAGCCCGGCAGGTTCGCATGAATGAGGTAAAGCTACGGACCACACTGACTTATCAAGCACGTAACGATAGCCTAACAGGATTGCTCAATCGTGTGGGGCTCTCAAACAAATTTTCTGAGCTACCTCCCGGACCTATAGCGGCGATGTTTGTTGATCTCGATCGCTTTAAGGAGGTCAATGATCGTCTTGGACATACTGTAGGGGATGAGTTACTAGAACAAGTGGGGCACCGGATGCTAAAGATCATTAGCCATCGCCCCCATCTGTTGGCTCGATTAGGGGGGGATGAATTTTTTCTAGTGTTGCCGGGCTGTCCGTTGCGAGATTTACTTGCGATCGCAGATGACGTTCTTTTGACCCTGGAACAGCCATTTACCCTAACGGCAGGCCCAGCCTATATTTCAGCCAGTATCGGGACGGCAACCGCGCGAGGCGACATTGTCGACCTTGAACAGCTGATTAAAGATGCGGATCAGGCCATGTATCGAGCCAAGCAAGCTGGGCGACGACGGGTGATTTATTATGACCAATCCCTGCGGCAAGATACCCAGGAACGCTTAGGGCTAGAAAGCCATCTTCGACAAGCTGTCGCGGAAAAGCAGATCATGGCTTGCGGCCAGCCTATTGTTGACTATCAGCAGGGCACCATTGCCAAGGTGGAGCTATTGGCCCGGTGGCAGCTCGAAGATAAAGTGATTCCACCCAATGTATTTATCGATATTGCCGTTACCATTGGCCTAACCACCGAAATTGCCAAACAAATGGTGACACAGGCCCAAAAAGTCTTACAACAGTGGCAGACGCTGCCTGCGCTTAAGGATACCTGCATAACCGTCAATATTGAGTCCCAGGATCTAGTGGAAGGTGTTATCGTCGACTATCTAGAGAACCTAGTCTTTACGGAACAGATTGATCCGGCCAAAATCATCCTTGAAATTACGGAACGAGGGTTGATTGAGGCGGAGTCCAAGGCCAGATTCCAAATCGATCGATTGCATACCCTGGGGATTCGGGTGGCAATTGATGATTTTGGAGCGGGGTATTCTTCGTTGAGATCGGTGATGATGCTCCCCATTGATGTACTTAAGTTTGATCGATGCCTAGTTGCCGCAGCAACAAGAGATCAGCGCATGCAAAACGTGTTGGCAGCCATGGTAGACATGGCCAATAGTTTCCAAATCAAGGTGATTGGGGAGGGAATCGAGACGGCAGAAGATGTCCATGTGATGCAAACCTTAAACGTTCACTTATTGCAAGGGTTTTTTTGTGTAAAGCCGCTACCGTTGGCAAATATCCCTAAGCTAAACCTGACTCAGCTCTTTAACCCTCACTCTGCTAGTGGAGAACAATAGAATGGTCGCCTGTGACTCCGCTGCTCTAGAAAGATGCCAAATGGAAGACGGACTTCACAGTTGCAGCTCCAAAAGCAGCTAACCTCAAACCTTAGGCTATTTACCCCTACTGCGAACTATCTACCCTTCAGCGGTCCCCACTATTGGGGTTTCTAAATATGGGATCGAACATCTCTGAAATTTTTATAGACTATGACCAACCAGCGATAAGCTTCTTCAAGTCCGTCGGGTGTATCGACGTCTATTCCTGCTTTTTTCCACTCCTCTACTCGCTGGGGAGAAAGCAAGTTTCTGAATTCATCAATAGACGGTATTTCCATGATTTGTGGAGCGATTAGCTGGGGGAATTGATCATCTCTTGACTGCTTGAATTCGGGACTCATACCTTAACTTTGTCAATGCACCCAATCCAAGAATGCCCAAATAAGTCCCCGTTTTACCTCCTCAGTAAAAAATAGATCTGGCGGGACTTTATGGAATAGAAGAAACCCTGTAATGTTGATTATGAAATATCTGAAGGCGACCCTATTCCAGGAAGCAAATAGACTTCAAGAAAGCTCATAGGCTTCTAGACTGGAGCTTTGGGCTGAAAATGAAGAAATTATAAATTCTGGAGTCTTGGGGATAGAGTAATTGACTCAAGTCCCCGCTAAGGACCCAATGCTTTGTCGTTGGTTTTCAGCTTGCCAACCGGTTCAGTGGCATAGAGGTTGAAATTGGCAATATCCCCGAGGTGGAGGAGTGTTTCCTTCGCTATTGAGGTCACTTGGGCTCTTGGTTGGTCGAGCGCTATTGGCAGGTACATCCACTAGAGTAGAGGTGGCCTTTCTCTTGTTTGATAATTGATTAGGGTAAGTTGTGGCTTACGAACCGCTTCACCATAAATATCGTCCCCAAAGGTTTGCAGAGCTAGTGGGACAAGATGCGATCGCAACCACCTTAACCCATGCGATCCAATCCCAGCGCATTGCCCCTGCCTACTTATTTACAGGTCCTCGAGGGACCGGGAAAACATCCAGCGCCCGTATCTTAGCGAAATCCCTTAACTGCCTGAGTCATCAGCAGCCAACCCCTGCTCCCTGTGGCACCTGTGCCGTTTGCCAAGACGTTGCCTTGGGGGCATCGCTGGATGTTATTGAGATTGACGCAGCCAGCAATACAGGCGTAGATAATATTCGCGACTTGATTGAACGGGCTCAGTTTGCCCCCGTTCAATGCCGCTATAAAATCTATTGCCTCGACGAAGTCCATATGCTGAGCACGGCAGCCTTCAATGCCTTGCTAAAAACCTTAGAAGAACCCCCCGATCGAGTCGTGTTTATCCTGGCGACGACGGATCCACAACGGGTCTTACCCACCATTATTTCCCGCTGTCAGCGATTTGATTTTCGGCGAATTGCTCTAGAGGCCATGGTTCAACACCTGACCCATATTGCCAAACAAGAATCGATTGCCATTACCCCTACAGCCATTGAACTGATTGCCCAAGTGGCCCAAGGGGGACTGCGAGATGCGGAGAGTTTACTGGATCAGCTCAGTTTGCTTTCCGGTGAAATTGATAATACCCACGTTTGGGATTTAGTGGGATCGGTACCCGAACAAGCGCTATTGGCCCTATTGCAAGCCATTATTGAGCAGAAGCCCGCTTTGGTGATCGAGCGTATCCAGAATTTGCTAGATCGGGGTCGAGAACCCCTAACCCTTCTCCAAAATTTGGCTGGATTTTATCGAGATTTATTAATCGCCAAAACCGCCCCTAGCCGCAGAGACCTCGTAACCATCACCGCCCCCACTTGGACCGATTTATGCCAGCTTGCTCAACAGCTTGAAGTGGATGACATTCTGACCAAGCAACAGCACCTGCGCCATTGTGAAGCCCAAATCAAGCATTCCACTCAGCCTCGGTTATGGCTAGAAGTCTGTCTCTTGGGGCTATTACCTGGAGCCGAACACTCCTCCACTGCCCAGCCGGTGTTAATCCAGACCTCACCGAAGTCACAGAACGCTTCGGCGCAGTCCCCTGAATCTGTTGCAGCAATGCCGGCAGCAACAACCTCTTCATTAGACCAGCCTGTCTCTCCCCCCGCAGGGGCGGGCTCGACCCATCAGTCCCAAACAGGATCTCCAAACCCTACCCCTCCCCAGGCCAAACCACCCTCAGCAGATGCTCAAGCCCCAGCCAAGTCAGAGGTAAGCATCCCTAAATCAGAGAATTTATCAGCATCCCCAGCAGTATCTTCCGCCCCGCCTTCTAGCCAGCAGATAGCGTCAGTCGCAACGAGGCCCCCTCAACCTGAGCCTACTCCCGCGGCTTCTCCATCCCCCCGCTTGCAACCTCCTGCTGCACCCCAAATTGATCTTTCGGCCGCATGGCAACAGCTTTTGCAAAATTTGAATTTGCCCAGTCGAGCATTGCTGAAAGAACATGGTCAATTGCTGTATTGGCAGGGTAGAGAGGTTCGCATTGGCATCCGTAAAACGCTCCTTCGACTGGCCCAAGGCAAAGTACCTGAGCTTGAGGAAACCTTTGAGAAATGTTTTGAACGCAAAGTTAAAGTAACCTTGAAGGTCTTGACGGAGGAGCAAATGCAGGCTCAGCCTTCCCCGCTCGCTTCCCCAGCAACGGTGCCTTCATCTGCTCCTGCCTCTATTCCAGTTCCTGCTCCTATTTCAGCTCCTGCCCCTCCCTCAACGTCTTCGGGCGCTGCTGGATCGACTCCAAAGGGGCACCCCGGCACAACTGAATCAGTCGCCGTGAGTCCTAACTGGCAAAGTGAAGATGAAACGACATCAGCGGCCAAGAGTTTTGCTCAATTTTTTAATGGTGCTTTAGTGGAAACTGACTCAGGGTGACCGCTGAGAGTAAAGGCCGAGATACAGAGGGGGCGTCTTTGCCGCTAGCCTATTTTCTTCGGCTGGTGCTAGCGTTGCTTTTTCGGACTTGTCCAGCTTGCTGTAGCAGTGAGTCGACAAATGTAAGTGCCTGTTGAGTCGTTTCTCCGCCGGCGATGGCCGCTAACGCTTGTCGCCGCTGTTGAGCATCTAAGGACATGACATGAATAATCGTCCGTTCGGATGCTTTTTTGCCATTGTTTTTGCTATTGATTGATGGCGAAGGATCCCCCTGCATAACGACCTGTTTCTGCACCTGAAAATGAGCATCAGCCATTGCTGCAATCATTGGCTGATGCGTAACGCAGAGCACTTGATGATGCTGGCTGAGGTGATAGAGCTTTGCCGCAATTGCCTGAGCCACATGACCCGACACCCCGGCATCAATCTCATCAAAAATCAGTGTACCAACCCCTTCGCCTTGGGATAAGCAGGCCTTCAGGGCTAATAGGAAACGGCTCATTTCGCCGCCTGATGCCGATTCAGAGAGAGGGTGTAAGGCTTCGCCAGGATTAGCGCTAAATAGAAACTGGATTTGGTCAGCTCCGTGCTGGGTGGGGGGTATGGGCTGCAACCTCACCTGAAATTGAACTTTTTCTAATGCCAGGGGTTTGAGTTCTTTTAACAGGTACCTTTCCAATTTTTGGGCGGCTTTGTGGCGCAGAGCGGTGAGCTGGACACAGGCTTGCTGAAGTTTGGTTTCACTATTGGCTGCAGCTTGTTCTAGCGCTTCTAATGATTGGCCTGCACTAGTGAGGTCGGCATATTGGGTTTGGATGGTTTGATGATGTGCGATCGCATCATCCAAACTTGGCCCATACTTGCGGCAAATCTGCTTAAGCTCCATCAGCCGCGTTTCTACGGCTTGCAGTTGTTCTGGATCGGTTTCAACGGTGGTCCCGTAGGCATTGATCAAAGATCCGGCTTCTTGCACCTGGGTAAGGGCTTGCCGTACCAACTCCAAAATCGGTTCTAGTTGCGAATCATATTGACTCATCTCCACCAAAATCGATTCGGCTTGGCCCAACAGATCACCACAAGCTTCGCCTTGGTCTTGTTCATAGAGGAGTTGGTAGACCCGATAGCTTTGTTGCTGCAATTCAACACTATGGCTGAGCCGTTGTAGTTCTTGTTCTAATTCAATCAGCTCATTCGAATCGGAAAGATTGACGGCATCTAACTCTTGAAGTTGATACCGAAACAAATCGATAGTTTGGAGGCGCTGCTGTTCATTTTGACGAAAGGCATTGAGTTCCGTAGTCACTTTCTGCCAGTGAGCGAAAACAGTCGCAACCTGCTGCCGTTGTTTTAGCAGCGTATTGCCGCCAAATCCATCCAAATACTGCCGTTGGCGATCGGTCCGACCTAATTGAACGGCCTGTCCTTGGCCTGTTACGTCGATCAATTGCTCTCTCAGTTGAGCAATTTGCCGTTTATTGACAATGACACCATTGACTCGAAAGCGGCTGCGCAACGCACCTTGAGCAGAAATTTCACGACTGCACACTAACCCATCTTCGTCTAAAGGATCGATACCCATAGTTGCTAGCCAGGTGTTCAGAGCGGGAGTCAGGCTAAAACTAGCTTCAAGCAATGTACGGGATTCGCCTGTGCGAAGCATAGAGCTGGCGGTCTTGCCCCCTAGGAGCAGATCGATGGCATCTAGCAAGATGGACTTTCCGGCCCCAGTTTCACCTGTCAGCACGTTCAAGCCACTGGTGAAAGTCAGATCTAAGGTGTCGATCAGGGCAAAATTTTCGATGCGGAGGGACAGCAGCATACAGGTACGGCCAACTCAGATCCCTATCTATCTTACTGATCCGCAGAACTTCTGGAAGCAAAAACCACCATAAAACAACTTATGCTTGACCAGTCCCTAATGCCTCTAGGTTCAGTACCCAAGCAATTTTAGACTGAGGGTAACAATTTAGTAGAAGCTTTCTGAGTCTTATGGATGGGTAGCGGGTTAGGTTGATCTACTTGAAGCGCCGAGGGAAGGACGGGTTGGTGCGAAGCCGCGCTTGATAGGGTTTTTGGCCTCGATAATTACCCGGTGGATTGTAATTACAGACCCAAACTTCTTGATGGCCAGAGCGAACCTGGGCACACCCCACTTCTGTTGTGTTTTCCCAAACAAGCTGTGTGTAATGGCCACAAACTCCTGAACATCGATTTGTATCGTAGTTGTAGTCCTTGACTTCTTCTCCCCACATATTCACGACTTGTGTTGGAGACAACTTTTGGTAAGCGGCCCAAGTTAAGTTCTCTCCATAGGGGTTATTGGGACGATGGTAGAGTTTGAAATTATCCTTCGCTAAATAGTTGGCCCATTCTTGCGCATGTTTTGCCAAATTATCTGACCAAGTCAGGGGAGGAATGCCGACGCTCTGCCGCCACTGATTATGGGCATTCAGCATTTCCTTTGACCAAGCAGGGCGATAAGGGTTATGGCGATGTGATCCTTGTACTGTAGAAATCTCAGTGGGCTGGGATGGATGATTGGGATAGGCTAGGGCTACAGAAGTTGCAGCACTACCAATTCCAACAACACTGAGAACAAACAACAATGAACGATGGAGTTGACGATGCATAGGGAGCGATTAGGAAAAAGTGAGTGCAAGAAATAAACCACTCAATTCGGTGGTTTTCAAAAGAAGAAATATCAAAAATACCCATACGTAATATGGGCGTTCACAACTATTCTTTGGCTCTTCATTTCACGATTAGGCGATTGAAATCGTGAAATGGAATGATGTGAGGGAATGAATATAAATTACTTTTGAGCTTAGAAATAAAAATTCAAGCCGGATATGTGTTGAGCCCCTATTTATGTTCTGTTAACTCTTTAAATCTCACCATAAAGCAGTGTGAGACAGGTGAAGAACCTATATCTTGTATAACTGACAAGAAAAGTAAAATGGTGCAGTGGAACTACCGAATTCTGGAGAAGTGAGGGATTACATGTGTATGTGAATACCGATCTCAAGGCAGTTCATAGATGTGAATTAATGAGGCCTACAATCTAAAGATAAGTTCGCCTTTCCAGTAAAAATACGATCCACCATGATTGTGTAGATACCATTTTTGATGACAAGGGAAATCACAGAAATTCTATTCCCTACATTAGATCAGTTGCCATGGATAAATGTTTCTGTAATGTGGGGGTAGGCAAGGGACCTTGTAGATGAGACCAAGGTAAGACTTGATCGGTTGACCATGGTTGAAAGACGTAAAAGTCTAGGCTGGGGATTTGACCTTGGAGCTGCTTGAATGCTCGTCGATAGCTACCCAGGGAGTCACCAAAGTGGCGGGTCAGTTCCAGCAAATGGGAAAGGCGTCGATCGCCTCGTGAAATTAAGGCTTGGATGACTGACCAATTGTAACTCTCAGGTCGGAAGTCGATCCCCTGAGATCGCAACTTCTTCTGCATCAGTTGTAAAGATTTCTTGGCCTTGGGATTAACCCCCAACCATTGAAACGGCGTATGGGCTTTTGGCACAAAGGTACTGCATCCCAAGGTTAGCCGCAGCCCAGGCACCTCCTTTTTGAGCTGCACCATCAAGTCAATGGTGGCCTCCACATCAGCCTCTGTTTCGCCTGGAATACCCACCATGCCATAGAACTTCAGGCCTTTAAGATTCCCTGCATAGGCATTGGCCGCCGCTTGATGAATCTCGTCGTTGTCTAATTTCTTATTGATAATCTGTCGGACTCGCTCTGAACCACTTTCAATGGCAATCGTTAGCGAGCGGGTATCGTGTTGGGATAATAGACGCGCCAGCTTTACCGTCACGGTATTGGTCCGGACTGAAGCAATACTAAGGCGCACTTGGTCATGCTGAGGGTGAGCAAAATAATCCAGGAGTTGATCAAATGCAGGATGTTGAGTCACCGAAGCCCCCAACAAGCCAATGCGATTAGTGACCTTGAGTCCCGTTTCAATTTGGGGAATTAGGGTCTGGGTCGCATCGGGTGTTCGAAACGGTAAGGTCAAATAGCTGGCGAGGCAAAAGCGACACATTTCCGGACAGCTCCGCACCACTTCCACCATGTAGATGCTTTCCCAAGCTGCTTTAGGAGTGACGACGGTGGAAGCCGATAAGGTATTCCCCCGATAGGTTTGTTTGTGGACCTGGGCGGGCACTTCAGGAGAGCGAGGGTGGATGGATGAGATCGCACCCTCCGATGATTGGTAGGTCACCTCATACAAGCTGGGCACGTAAATCCCTGGGATTTGCGCTAGCGTCAAGAGTTGAGTGGTCCGTGCTGCATACCGAACCGATTGCATGGCGTCGATAAACTGGGCTAACAGGTCTTCACCATCCCCTAACAGAACAACGTCAAAAAAGTCGGCAAATGGTTCAGGATTCGCGGTTAATACGGGTCCCCCACCAAATATCAGCGGATGAGCCTCCGTTCGCTGGGCACTTCGCCAGGGGATATTCAAGTTTTCCAATATCTGCAAAATATTGGCATAATCCAGTTCCCAGGAGAGGGAAAAGCCCAAAAGTTCCGGTGCAGTTGGGAGCGGTTCGTGGACATCTGTGAAAAGTCGGCTAACCTGTAGATCAGGCCGTGTACAGAGCATTGCCCATACAACCTGGTAGCCCAGGCTGGTAATTCCTACACAGTACGTGTTCGGAAATGCGAAAATAAGCGGAAGTCCATCCGGCGTTGGTGTTCCTGGTGTAAATAATAGTTGCTCTGATTGAAAGATTGAGGTAGACACGTAAACTAGAGACACTTTAGTGTCTAGAAAGATTTGAATCGTTGTATTTTTGGGAACACTGCAGGTTTAAACATCTTTACATCGTTACTCCCCATTCATCGCTCTCAGGTAAAAATAGCTTTAAAAACTATCGTCTAGGTGATGTATCTCCATTAGTTTCTTGAGTAAGGGCCATCATTACTTTGCTGATAAGGGTTAACCCCGCTACCAACGCACATGCCAAACCCCCTCCCCCAACTCCATTGTCCCAATCTAAGATGTCGAGCAGTTAATTCTGATCGAGATCAGTTTTGTCAAAAATGCGGGACCTATTTACCCAAACGGTATTTGTGGGTGGTTGGTGCAAAGGCCGATACCTTTCAAGTTGGCGACATCCTAGAAAACCGCTTTTTGTTTCGAGGTCCCCGGGTTGTCTTTGATACTCAACCCGGGCTACCGCTCAAAATGGATGTAGAACTACCCGAAACGCTGGTTCCTTACTTAAAGCTCTTCCCCTACCGCCTTCATCTTCCTCAAGTTTATACGTTGCTTTCCCTGGGCGAAAAAGAGTCCTCTTTGATTCTGTTGTTAGAGCAAGCTCCCTTGAGCAACACCGATCTAGATCCCAGTGAACAAGGAGGAATGTCTGTCGGCACTGGCTTACCCCTTTTTGAGGCATGGTCTACGGCCCAACCCCTACGCCAACTCCATTGGCTATGGCAGATGGCCCAACTATGGCAACCCTTCCGAATTCAGGGCGTTGGTTCAAGTCTGTTACAACCCGATTTCCTGCGGGTAGAAGGCCCCCTCTTGCGATTATTGGAGTTAGAAAATGATTTTCGCTTAGAGCCCAGCCTGGCAGACCTGGGCCAAGTCTGGCAGCAACTGATTCCCAAGACAGGCGGGAAGCTGGCACCTTCTTTGGATGGTTTATGTGAGAAATTAGCCAGGGGCGAGATTGAGTCTGCAGAAACACTTCTGGTGCAGATAGAAACTTGGATTGAGAATATCCATAAAGCCTATCGGGTCAAAATTGACATTGCCACTCGTACCGATACGGGGATGGTTCGGGAACATAATGAAGATGCTTGCTATCCTGCCGATGGGTCAGTCACGCAAAACTCATTGGAACGGATGGCCATCGTCTGTGATGGGGTTGGTGGTCATGCCGGTGGAGAAGTGGCATCCGGGATTGCCATTGAAGCACTCCGCGATCATCTGACTCAATTACCGATTGATGACCTTGCGCCTGCAGAAGTCATTACCGAATTAGAGAATGCTTCCTTTAAAGCCAATGATCTGATTTGTCAGCGGAACGACCAAGAACAGCGGCAAGATCGGCAGCGAATGGGAACCACCTTGGTGACCGCATTGTCCCAAACCTACCAGATCTATGTGTCCCATATTGGGGATAGTCGTGCCTACTTGATCACCACGCAGGGTTGTTATCAAGTCATGGTGGATGATGATATTGCTTCTCGTGAAGTGCGATTGGGCTATGTCCCTTATCGGGAAGCCTTGTTGCAGCCCGCTTCCGGTTCCTTAGTACAGGCCTTAGGCATGGCCTCCTCATCGGTCCTTCGCCCGACGGTGCAGCGCTTCCTACTGGACGAAGATTGTTTATTCTTACTCTGTTCTGACGGTCTTAGTGACTATGATCGTGTTGATATGATTTGGCGGGAAGAATTGCTGCCGCTATTACAGGGGGGAACAGATTTAGCCAATGCTAGCAAACGTCTGATTGAGTTGGCGAATCAGTTAAATGGTCACGATAACGTCACGGTCGGTCTCGTCCATTGCCATGTAACCCGCCAACGTCAAGGATCTGGTGCAACCAGTTTACCGGAGGATCCGTCAACGGCAGATTCGTCTCCTGTGGATAACACGCCTCCCACGGTATTGCCCAAAACCCAGGCGGTGGCCCGTGCGAAACCCCTCGCCCGGAAACGGGGGAAAAGTGGTCTATGGCTGATCCTGGCCCTACTTCTCATCGGCATAGGTGGGGCTGTTGCTTTCCAGCAGGGCTTATTCAAGTTTCCTTTTGCTAATTCTCCTGAATCACCTGCCCCCACCTCTGTACCGCCTGACGCTGAGCCTTCATCTGTTCCTCCCGCGCCACCTGACTTGGCCAATGCCAACAAAATGGATGTTCTCCGGCTAGTCAGCACAGATGATCCGTCTGTTGAACTCTCTGTGGTTGAGGATCCAAAAGATTTGTTAACTCAAGATACAGATGAGGCCTCAGACTCATCCCCCTTATCCTTAGAGGAGAAAAAGATTGCTGTTCCTACTGGGAGCCTGGTCGTGGTGGATGGTTTTTTCCCTCAACCTGTAGACTCAGATGTGTCCGTACCTGAAGTACCTATCCGGGCTCTACGGATTCGAACTTGTCGAACAGTATTGGGACAAGATAAGGGTCAGCCAGGACAGGAAGGCGCAGGGAGTTTAACGCCTGATAAGTTGAAGGAAAAATTAGAGAAAGATGGCACCGAACCCGATTTATCTCCAACAACCCAGCTGATTGATAAAAGACCAAAAGCATTAGAGAGTGAACCGGATGCCCCGGTGACTGCCTTCAAGCCTCAAATAGGATGGGTCGATCAATCCAAACTGGCCCCTTTTGTGGCAGAAATCATTTCGGCTAATAAGTTGAGTGCGGATCAGCAAGAAGCTTGTGCTCCCTCACCATTAGAGGGAAAGGATATTCCGGCTGGTGCCCCCATAGGCTCTGAGTCTGAGCCTTAGTTATGACTTACTGGTCGGATGTCCAAGAACAGCCTCAGATTTTACACGCTCTGATTCAAACTTATCAACAGAGTCAGGTATGGTCTCAGCTAATAGCTGATTCCGGCCTGATTGTGCTATCGGGGATGGGCGCTTCCTATAATGCACTTTATCCAGCTTGGTTCTATCTAAATCAGCAAGGTAGAACCGCCTTACATCTGGAAACCTCTACCTTAATTCACTACTTGCCATCATTACTGGGGACCTGCGAAGTGATGGTGGTGGTGTCGCAATCGGGCGAAAGTATCGAAATCAAGAAATTGGTTGAGCAGTTAGAGACGCGCCGTCGGCAAGATTTAAAGACTCCTGTCCTGATTAGCGTTACCAATTCTGCCCAAAATACCTTGGCAAATTATGGTGATATATCTTTGCCCACCCATGCTGGCGCAGAAGTGGGGATTGCCACGAAAACGTACACAAGCTCAATGTTGATGCTCAATTTTGTCGCCAAGGCTTTGGTTGGACAGCTACAAAGTCAGGATTTTGAAACTGGAACTGCGATCGCAACTCTTTGCCAAGACTGGTTAGACAAAAAAACTGCCAGTGTGGAAGCAGCGTTTGAGGCTTTTCAAGCCATTACCTACATGGCTCTGATTGGGCGTGGTCCTGCTCTAGCCACTGCCCATAATGGGGCCTTGATTTTCAAAGAAGGGGTGCGCTTACCGGCTGAAGGCTATTCTGGTGGTCAGTTTCGCCATGGCCCTAGAGAAATGATATCCGCCGATTTAGGGCTGCTGGTTCTGACTAGCCCAGATGCGACCCTCGATCTCAATCTACGCCTAGCCGCAGATATCCTGGACTATGGCGGTAGGTTAGTATGCATCGGACAGCCTGGCTCACCTGCAGGCGTCAGTATTGCACTACCCTCCGCGATCGATTCCTTGTACTATCCCATTTTAGAAATTCTGCCCATTCAGCTCCTGGCAGCTCGGCTTGCATCTGATCGGAATTTAGAACCTGGAGTATTTCGCTGGTCGGGGAAGGTGGTAGATCAGGAATAGCCTTGCCAACAAGAACAAACCCAGGTTGCTTTTTACAACAACCTGGGTCAAATTCTTAGAAGGAGAAACACTAGACAGAGAAGCAAGGGGAAACCCAAAGCTTAGCTCAATCCGGCGCAGAGGTGATCGAAATATGGTGCAATCTCATGACCTGCATCAGCGCCAACTAAAAGGGGAGTGACGTCTTTCATGGCTTGGATCGCTTTTACGGTTGCAGCGAGGGGTACACCCAAAGCCAAGTAGGTCTCTTTCAAGCCATTCAGCACTCGCGAGTCAAGAATGGCAGTATCACCCGATACCATGGCATAAGTGGAATAGCGAAGGTAAAAATCCAGGTCGCGAACACAGGCAGCGTAGCGGCGGGTCGTTTGTAAACCAGTGTCTTCGTCGCTACTGAGAGACTTGGCAACAGCATCCCTGACAATAGCAGCCGCGTTCTCTCGAATAAGGGCAGCAGCTTGGACCCTAGGCTCATCAATTCGGAAGTCATGTTTGAGCTGCTGTAAAGCACTCCCATCAATGTATTTACCTTGAAGGTCAAATGAGGTAATCACAGCGGTGATTGTGTTTTCCATCATTATGTAACTTCCCTACCTGCTTCCTTGTTAAATGTCGATAAATCGGAAAATTAAAAGTTGTCCAGCACTAGGCCAAACCAGAAATCATAGCGGGCAAGCCTGTTGTCTGCGGGAGCAGACGGGGCCGATGCTGCGATGAAAAATGGATGCAGATGCTGCCAAACCAATAAACTCTATATCTAATAGTAGCTTTAATCTGGACGAATCGCTCAGACTAATTGGACTCTAACGTGAGGATCGCAATGTCCTCCGACACCATTTTCAGCTAAGACGGTAACCGCTGCAGGGCAGATGTAACAGTTTTTAATATTCAATTCAATGTTCCTGAGTGGGGAGGGGTTGCCAGGGATCGGAGAGGGGTTTATCCACTGGTGCTTGGCGGGCTGAGCCGGAATGGATTGCATCACCTAAAATCTTCCCGGACGCAGACTAGGTCCAGCAATCAGACCTATTTTGTCGTTATTGATAATCTCAGCTTCCGTCAAATCTCCTGAACATTACTCATGATGCGATAAAACGGTTAATAGTTCGTTCAGATGCGACTGAACGATCCTCTTCTTTACCGATTTGCTATTGCTGCTATGACTGATCCGACTTCCAATTCTCCCCATCCCCTGTTACAAGCTGCACTGGGTACATTGGACATGACCGTTGAATCTGAAATGTCTCTTTTTCGGCAGTATCAGACCCTAGCCACCCTTCCCGAGGTCGAAGAAGAGCAGCCAAGCGAGCCGCATCAATTACCTCAAGCCTCATCTGAATCCGCTTTAGCAGATCAGGTGTCCCCCTCTTCTCCCTCATTACCGACAGTGGATGAAGAACCGATCGCACCGCATATGGAGCTCACTGATGATATTGCTGTGGATCTGACCCCCTCGGAGCTAGCCCTCTTCCAGGTCGATACCCCAACTGATCCGCACTCGGAGGCTTTCCCTAATCATCTGGAACAACAAGAAGCCGTTTTGGAATCCCCTGCCGTTGACCCGACTTCACCGGTCGCAGGGGCACCTTTGACCACGGAAGAGAAGGAAAACGATCCCCATGTGTCTCGGTTGGATCCTGCCATTGAAGATTATTTAGATTCTTCAACCGCTCTGCGGCAGCACCTAGAAGAGTCGGCTATCGAGCCTGAATCTGATCCCAATGTGGGCTCGTTCAACCTGCAAAAAGCACTGCTGTTGCTGGGGCTCAGTATTTTGGGTGCCCTTGTTGTCGTGTTGTTGCTAAACGTGACGGGTTTACGCCAAAAACTTTGGCCGCCGAAGCGGTCTCAGCCAACTACGTCTCAGAATAATTCAGAGTCGCCTGCTCCATCTGGGACAACCGATACGTCTCCCACCCCCACCTCCTCGACCGTGGCGACACAGGGACCAGACTTATCAACGAAGGAATTTTCGGACGTCAATTTAGGCAATCTCAGTCGCCTAGAGCCAAAGGCTGATCCTATCCCCTCATCCCCTCCATCCACTCCCTCACCAGCTGAGGCTAGCCCAACCCCCATGCCATCACAGGAATCTGTTCCGATCGTCAAGAATCAAACGTCTCAGACCCAGTTGTTCTACGTGGTGCTGCCCTATAACAATGCGGCATCTTTAAGCCAAGCTCAGAACCTTGTCCCCACCGCTTTCTTAACGACGGGCCCCAATGGCCAGCAAGTTCAAGTGGGAGCACTAAAGACCCTGGAGGCAGCGCAGCGGCTGGCAAAGCAGTTGCGATCGCAAGGGTTATCCGCAGGGATTGTAGCACCCAATTAAGGTCTGACTCACCCTAGTCAACTGACGTTAGCCATAGGGGTGAGGGGGGAAGCGGGGATGTAATGGGGGGCTGAGCCTGTTGGCGATGGCTCGGTGGGTTCCGGCAATAAAAACTCGCGGATAATCCGCACTAGCGCCTTCTGGGCCAATCCCGTGGCAATCTGTTGCCCCAGTGCTTGGGTTTCCGGTTTGACCAGCAGGGAGGGGATAACGGTGGCGATTTTAACCGGATCAAATCCAGGAGTGTCTTGTAGAAGACCGACAATCCGCTGGATATGTCCCAAATTCGCTTCTAGATGGGCCACAGAGTCTGCATCTACTTCCCAACCCATCTGCGCTCGAAACTTAGCGGTCAGACCTTGCCAAGTCGTTTGACCAAAGGCATCGATACCATTGACGATTTCTTGGGCCATGCGATCGCGAATCAGCTCCCCTCGTTCTGAGAACAGGTAATCGAGGGCTTGGTCGAGGGAACCACTGAGATCGTAATCAAAATTATTGCGGGCATTCTTCATCAAGTTTTCTAGACGATTCCAGCGAAAACTGTCTTCCTTGAACAGTAAGTCTTTTAGACTTTCTCGCAGTTCAGGAGCTGGATCTGTCAGAATGCGTTTGGCTACGTAGGGATAGGCCGCACTGAGGACCTTAAAGTCTTTATCCACGCCGATGGCAATCCCTTCCATGGTCAGGAGGGAGCGCACAATCAGAGCGTAATAAGAGGGAACCCGAAAAGGGTACTCGTACATAATTTCCGAGAGCTGATCAAAAATGCTCTGGATATTGAGTTCCGCAACGCTAGCGCCCAAGGCATTGTTAAAGACAACCCCTAAGGCTGGAATAATAGGCTCTAAATCAGTGTCAGGGGTCAAAAACCCTAAATGCACATAATCGTGGGCCAGCGGTTCGAACTCCCGATTGATGATGTGGACAATGGCATTAATTAGGCCATAGCGCTGTTCCAGCTTAATTTCGCTCATCATCCCGAAATCAAGATAAGCGAGCTTGCCATCAGGGGTCGCCAGTAAATTCCCAGGATGCGGATCCGCATGGAAAAATCCATGCTCTAAAAGCTGACGCAAAGAGCAGTTCACCCCAACATCAATCAGATGACGAGCATCGATGCCTTGGGCCTGGATTTTCTGGGGCTGATTGAGTTTGGTCCCCGTAATCCATTCCATGGTCAATACCCGACGATTGGTATATTCCCAATAAATTCTAGGAACATAGATCTCAGGTAAGTAGCCGTATAGGTGGGCAAAACGCTCTGCGTTTCGTCCCTCCTGGGTATAGTCCACTTCTTCGAACAGTCGCCCAGCAAACTCATCCAAGATACCGACTAAGTCACTTCGAATCGACTTGTTCGTTTTTTGGACCCAGGCGGCTAAGCCACGCAAGATATAGATATCAAGCGTCACCTGTTCCGCTAGGTCAGGGCGTTGAACTTTAACGGCAACCCATTCTCCGGTGTGTAATTGGCCTTTATAGACTTGACCCAGCGAGGCAGCCGCAATGGGTTCGGAGGTTAGTTGGGCATACAGATCTGCGGGGGCACGTCCCAATTCTTCTTCAATAAATCGATAGGCAATCTGGTTTGAAAATGCTGGCAACTGGTCTTGGAGTTTGGATAGCTCTTCTAGGTAAGGTCCTGTCAGAATATCGGGGCGGGTGGATAGGGCTTGACCAATTTTGATAAAGGCTGGACCTAAGGCAGTTAAAGTCTCCCGCAACTGGACCGCACGACGCTTTTGCCGTTCTGGAGTGGATGGAGTGCGTTTGTCCCACCAGCGCCGCCCCAGCAATAGGAGAAAAGGCCAAAGGATGGTCACCCAACGCTGAAGCACGCGAAAAATCTGGCCTTGAAATTTTTGTTGTATTTTGGCTGGATCATACGCCTCGAAGGCAGTCGCGGAAGGCAGGTTCCCTGGTGTTGCCGTTGCGATCGCAGTTGTGGTTTCCGCAGAAAAAGGTGCTGTGGGTTCTGCAGCAGGCAGTGATGGGGAGCGCGGGGAAGTCGATTCAGCCAAGGTCATAGTTGTGAAGGTCTGGGACAAAACTACTCAGAAGTATCAACATGACTAATCGCTGCACGTCACTGCACGGACCAGGATAGTAAGATACTGTCTCTTGTTAAGCATTGTAACAATTAAGCTGTCTTTCTGTTGGGGGATAAGAGTTTGCTCAATGTCGAAGATTAACCGGGGCAGTTGGGATCGCAGGTTCCTCTTATCCAAACCAGTCAATCAAATCGTCTTTGTTCAAAGTTCAAAGGCCTGAATGACGGTGGTCAGGCATTGAGTATCGTAGGGCTCAACTAAAAAAACAATTAAGATAATGAACCTGTTGTATCAGGATGCAGGCTTAAAACATTGATCAGTAGTTCAAGCTAGGTGGGCTTTACAGCCTCATTGGAGGGGCTAGGAAGACAAGCGCTAAGTTTGTTTGAATAAGGGTGTCAGAAACGGTGATGAGCATATATAGTGTTTATCTATGGTTAACGACCATACATATAGTGCTTGTAGAGTATTCTTCATTTGTTGCGTCGCTGCTTATCGCTTGACGGACTAGCCGTGCAATACTTGGAAAATTAAATTCTGCACAGTGCGAATCCACTCTGTTCTTCTAACCTCAACGCTAGATGTACTATGGTTGCCACTCAATCTCTAACGACTGATCTCAGCGAATCCCAAAAAGCGGTTCTCCAAAAATATCTCATCGAAGATGAAGTCTCCTGGGAAGATGTGGTTCACCGAGTTGCGGCCTATGTGGCCAGCGCGGAGGCGACCCCTGAGCAGCAAAGCTACTGGCAAGAGAAATTTCTATCGATTCTGCAACCGATGAAGTTTGTGCCTGGCGGGTCCATTTTGGCCAACTGTAACCATGGCACCCGAGGATTGCTCAATTGTTTTGTCCTTTCCGCTGAAGATCATATCCACGACATTACTAAGTTGGTGTCTGACTCGGTCCTCACCACTAAGTTTAGAGGTGGAGTAGGGATAAATATTGGGGCAGAAGGAACCAAGGGATATATTCGCCACAAGGGCGCACCGTTCCAAGATGGAAAGGCGCTGGGGCCCTGTGCTGTTTTGGATATGGTGTCCGAGAACTCCAAGAAAATCACGACTGGCAACAAGGCCCGTCGGGGAGCGTTCCTCTTTTCGATGAACTGGAAGCACCCAGATATTTGGGAATTTATTCAGGCTAAAACCCAGTCCACTATCGATGCCAATTTTGCTAAGTCGATGATCGAGCAGTTGGCCCAAATTGCGCAAAGTGATACCCCCTCTCAGAACAAGCAGGAAAAGCTCAAAGCCTTGCATACGGAGGTTGGCACTGCTTGGGTGGAAACCCATTTGAACCCGGAAGGAAAACGCGATCGCAGATGGCATAACGCCAACATCTCGGTTCAGCTCGATGATGAGTTCTTTACCAAGCTTGATCAAGGGGATGAGAAAGCCAATAAACTCTGGCAGGCCATGGCCGAAAATGCCCATGCCACTGCAGATCCAGGCTTACTCCTGATCGACAATGCCAAGCGTCGTAGTCCGATTCGCGATTTTGTCACCTGCACGAATCCTTGTGGGGAAATTTTCTTGCCGCCCAACTCGGCTTGCAATCTCGGTTCCCTGGTCCTCACCAAGTTTGTGAGTCGCAATCCAGAGGGCAAGGTGGAGATTGATTGGGAGGATTTAGCCGAAACCGTCAAAATCGCTATTCGTTTCCTCGATAACGTGTTGGATGTGTCTGAATTTGCCACCCCCGACCAAAAGCATAATGTTCGCCATGTTTTCCGCCAGCTGGGTCTAGGCATTATGGGGTGGGCCGATTACCTGAAACTCGCTCGGATTCCCTATGATTCAGCCCAGCACCTAGAAGAAATTGATCGCTGGGGCGGCTGGATTGCAGATCATGCCTATCGAGCCTCAGAAACCATCGCTGCCGAGAAAGGAGCCTGCGGCGTTTGGGATCAGATTAAAGAGATTCGGACTGGCAATCCGTTCGAACGCTGGGTCGATAGTGAAGGTCACCCCTATAACGGTATTGAAGCTCAAAATAGCGACCGTCAAGATTTGACCCAAGTGCCTCGCCGCAATTCTACGGTTCTCTCTATTGCGCCGACGGGCAGTATCGCACAGCTGGCAGCTTGTTCTTGGGCCTTTGAACCTGACTTTGGGTTAACCCTGTGGAAGCAAGTGTTTGTGGATGCCTCTCGCAGCCAACAAAATTGGGTGCAAATTCTCAATCCTTATCTGGATGAGTTGAACCTACCGGAAGCAGATGCTGAAGTCGTCAAACAAACGGGATCTCTTGCAGATACCAACTATGGCAAACAGCATCCAGATATAGCCCGCAGTTTTAAGATTGCTCGGGAGATTCCACCCGGATGGCATATCCTGGTGCAGTCCAAATGGCAGAGCTGGATTGATTCTTCGATTTCCAAAACCATTAATCTCCCGGCCCATGCCACGGTGGAGGAAATTAAGCAGATTTATCGGTTGGCCGAAAAAGCAGGATTAAAGGGCGTCACTATTTATCGGTCTGGCACCTTAGATTCTGAACCCATCAAGGTGGGTAATAGCGAGAAAGACTCCTAGTCCCCATCACTTAGCAAGACGCAGCAGAAGGAACTAGCATGGCTCAAACGGATGACTTATTAGGCTTAATGGATAGCTTCCCCGAGGCCTTTCAACAGGTGTTGACCACTGAGGGCGAGGCTGGCAATTCAGCGTCATTGCCTCATATCGACCCGGCACTTGATTCTCAGCTACAGCAGCTCATTGCCGAATTCCCCAGTGCTTTTATGGATCCAGCCACTGTGGTTGGAGAGGATAGCCCATCTGACCCAACTGATGAGGACTCAACCCTGACAAACAGTGAGGCTGAAGAGGCGGCATCTCCTACCGTTGAACCTAAAACTGCGTCTAACCCTCTACCTATCGCTCAGCCAGGGGCTTACTCCCATGCCCTTACCCGAACTATCTCTACGTTTACTTGGGGGCAGGTTGAGATCCACCTGACTTACGGAGATAGTGGCTTGCAATCCATTTGGGTTACCGTTGGTAAGTCAGGCACTGAAGTTCAGTCGCTTTGTGAAGCGATCGCACGCTTGATCAACGTATTACTCACGAACCAAATCCCGATCCCTGACATCGCTCGTCAAATTCGCGGCATTCGGGGCGCTGATTCGGAAGGGTTGGGTCCCAACCGTTTCTTAGGATTAGCCGATTTAATCGGTAAGGTCTTACAGGAAGCCCCTACCACCTTGACACCAACCCAGCCTAGCCAGGAACAGGCCGCTCCTCCAAAGCATAACGGCCACAGCGGGAACGGGAACGGGAATGGCAATGGCCATAACGGGAATGGCAATGGTAGCCAAACGGCACTGATGCCTGCTGAGGTGTGGACCACCATTGCAGACCATGATCATGCAGCGTCTATCTGCCCAGAGTGTGGAGCCGAACTCCATCAGGTCAACGGCTGTTCTGGCGGTGCCTGTGTGGTGTGTGGATATAGTAGCTGTAGCTAGGGTTAAGGCGCTACAACTAAATCACGAACTGCTGTAGGCAAATTACTTTGAATACTGGTCGGCCTCAAGCTGTGGAGGAAAGCATAATTACGCATTCCACAAGTTAAAGCAATCGTCTTAATCTTCATGGATTGGGCAGCCAACACATCTGCTTCCGTATCGCCAATCATCCAGATTTGCTCATAATGGGTTAGCCCCATAGCATTGATGGCGTCCTGGATTAGGGCTTGTTTGCAAACAGCATAGTTTTTGTAGGCGGCTTGAGTATCATCCGTTCCCCGAACCAGGCGGAAGTAGCGGGCTAGCTGGTGCTGATATAAAACTTGTTCGACTTGATCTTGGCAGCGGAGGGTAACAACCGCCAGTTGTGCACCTTGATTGAGCAGGTGTTCTAGGGCTTGATGGACACCGGGTTGAAGACGGTCTTCTTGGAGCAGCAGAGGTTGGTTCACAATTGCTTGAACCTGCTGCATAAAGCAGTCAATCCAGGGGCCAGAGAGTCCAGACAAGTAGGCAATCTCGATATCAGGCCGCTTCGATTGCTTCATGCTCCAAAACTGGGCAAGGTCTAGGGGCGTGAGCGAGGCGGTCCCACCCTGAGCCTGCATATGGGCTTGGGTCTCTGCTAGGGCAAGTTGATAGGTTTTGTAATACCGTTGAGAGACATCAATCAGGGGGCCATCCAGATCACAAAAGATAGTAAGTTGGGACGTTCCTTGAGATCTAGGCCAGTCAGCTTCCACTACTGGTTGGGCAGTCTCTGCGGTGGATCTTGAAATAGTGAAGGCTGGCGCACCCGTCATGAGCAGGACTGACTGGGAGTCAGTAATATATCTTTACTTAAATTTAACACTTTTTTATGGATCTGGTAGAGAAAAGTTTATGCGGGCTTTTGGACCAAGACTCACTCATAATCGTGCCCAGTGCCATAAGTCCATCCATCAAATCGACGTTGCCAGTAATATTGTTGTTTCGGGCTTAAGGATTGACTCCACTGTTGGAGGGCAGGAATAAGGCGATACAATTCGTTATAAAAGCCCAGGCGTAAATAATGGGGGATCCACTTCAACAATGCCCCTAACCCCACATGTCCCAAAATTTGGGGTGTGAGTTGCGGATGACGCAGGGAGATTTGCAATAACGTTTGAGAAAGGGCTGGGAACTGGACAATATCTTGAAGAAACGGTTTGAGAACGGGGTCTCCTAATTTCTCCATTTCCCGGAAAACGATCTTAAGGAGCTGGTTAATCTGCTGAGGATTCAGATCTCGATCGGCGGGAGTCCGCATGGATTGCTGGAACAGCCAGGTGACGGATAGATTCGGCTGGTAGGGCTGCAATAGGTTGAGGTCTTGACTCGCCAACGCATCGGCACTTAACGCTTCATGAATCCCTGCATCTAGACGACGCAGATGACGAATCATCGCTCCAAATCCACCAAAGCTTAGGGGCGATTGGCTACCGCTGCTGTCGCCCAATGGCATCATCCGGTCCCAAGGGTACTGAAGTGGGCTTTGTTCATAGCTGGGAAACATACCAAATAAAGCCCGCAGAATCTTGACATTGGCTAAATCCGTATCTTGATACTCCGGTAACCGTTCCAGGTAATGGTTAAACACATGCTCCAAACTGGGGCGCTGGGGATGCAGATCGGCATAGGTAAACATATAGGTGGTTCGACCATCCCGAGCCGGAAACGCTTCCCAAAAATACTGGCATCGATCTTCAATTGGCGTAAAAGAGACCAGTAAATCCCCGGTATCTCGCCTCGGCAATCCGTCCGCACAGGTGCCAACCACTAAGCAAATACCAGCAGGTGTCTGTCCTTGACGGGCCTGGGCTGCCACGGGCGAAAAATGTCCCATTACATCCAACATCAGTCTAGCGGTCAGGGTCGTGTCGGTTTGAATCACCACCCCATCGGGATGAACCACAACATTAGAGAAGGCTGTCTGCTCTTGTAGGTGACCACCAGCCTCTAGAAATCTGGCTTTAAGCGCATCCAACAAATAAACGGGGTCAACCCCTACATTGAGGACATCTTTGACCCAAACCGCAGGTCCACCCATAAACTGAATTCGATTGGGATTAAACTCGCTAGCAATGGCCGTTTCCAGTTGCGCTGCCGTCAGTAACTCAAGCTCTACCAATACCGACAGTTCAGCCCTGGAGATATTCCATTCCTGCTCACGCCCTTTGAGAATGCCTCGCTCTAAAATTAAGACCCGCCAGCCCCGCAAAGCCAGAGTGGTGCCAATCATCACGCCGAGGGTGCCACCACAAATCACTACATCCCAATCAACGTTTCCTAGTCGTTCGGTACTTTCTTGGACGACAGTGGGAGTCTGGGCAGGGGGGCCTTGGCGCAGTTGGCTCCAGCGACGATCGGCCTGGTGCAAATTGGCGAGAAATGGCGCAGGCAGGGTGGCTAGTAAATCTGCAGTCGAGGGCATTCAGAAGACACCAAGAGACATCTATTTTGAAGATACCTAATTGGCGTCGGCAGCGGGGGCCAAAGACGATCGATAGGGTAATTTGACGATAAAGGTAGTGGTTCCCTGACGGCTGGAAACAGAAATTTCCCCATCAAGTTGCTCGATTAGCTTTTGGACTAAAGCTAGACCTAAACCGGTTCCCCCTTGTTTCCAGGGATCGGCATTAGGAACCCGATAAAACTTATCAAAGATACGGGGCAACTCCTGCTCAGGAATTTCTGCTTCATTCGTGACCTGCAAGCGCAACATGGGTTTAGGGAACTCCAGATACTGGAGGGTGAGGGAGACTTCACCGCCTTGGGGGGTGTATTTGCAGGCATTGTTCAACAGTTCTGCCAATATTCGGTCTAGGCTGACCCGATCGGAGTGGAAGGTAGGGATGCTTTGATCGCAGTTCACCCGCAGGTTAAGTTCCCGATCTTTAATTCTCGATTGAAACGGTTCTAAGGCCCGCGGTAACCAGATTTGGATTTTGATCGGTTCGGACTTGATTTGATTGCCCCCTGCTTCCAGTCGCTGCAGATCCAACAGATCGTTGATCAGTTCAGTTTCTCGACTACATTCAGCGTCCAGAATTTTGATGTAGCGGCGTTGACGAGGCTCTAGAGGGAACTGACTGAGCATATGAATCGCCATTTTGATGTTGGACATGGGGGTCCGCAATTCATGGGAAACGGTGCTCAGAAAATCATCTTTGAGGCTATTCAAGCGCTCTAGCTCTCGCATTTTTTGCTGGAGTTGGGCGGTGCGGTCCTCCACCTGTTGGGCCAAGTTGGTATTCAGATCTTGGACATGTTGGTGAAGTTGGGCTTGATGAATTGCGATCGCACATTGATCCGCAATGGTTTTCACGAGTCCGCGCTCATCAGCATTCCAAGTCCGCGTTTCTGTAGGAGTAGAATTTTCTGCTTGATCGTGGCAATAGAAAAGACTAATACTGCCCAAATAATTTTGCAGATAGAGCAGTGGCGAGATTAACAACGTCTGAATTTGACACTGATCGCAAATGGAGACTAATTCAAGATCTAAATCATGGGTGTCAGAGAATACAACCTGCTGCCCCTGAGCTAAAGTCTCTTGGGAATGCCGCAGAAAAAGCTCATTCGCCTGAATTAAATCCTGACGACCAATCGCGGTGTCACTGACATAATGATCCGCCAGTTCACCATCCGTATTCATTTGCACAATCAGGCAATGGCTGGCCCCTAACGCTTCCGTTAAGAGTCCTACCGTAATTTGCAATACTTCAGCCGTCACCATTGTCCCGCGCATGGCTTGGACAATGCGGTTGATAATTGATTCTCGCTGAGCAGTATGTCGAAGTTTCTCTTCTGCTCGCTTACGCTCTGTGATATCGGTGACGTAGCTGCGCACCAGATCGCTCTCGATAATGTAGTGGATGGATTGTTCGTAGATCTTGTCATCAATTTCCACTTCCCGGACAAAGAAATTGCTCTTGGAAGAATGTTCCGCTTGCATCATCTTCAAGAGTCCCTGCAACATCGGGTGATCAACCCCCTCCGTTGAGATATCAGGAAACTGCATGACAGCAGCGGGATTGAGATAAGTCACGGTTCCCTGCAAATCCATTTCTAGAATGGGGCTGGGCGTTAATTCTGGGAAGGACGCCATCCGCACCAAAGAGGCTTCGCTCATGTTATGCAAGTCATCGTCATCCGGAACCAAGGTTTGGAAGGGATTGACGGACTGAGACAAAATCATGGATAAGTCTGTTGCCTCACAGAACTTATCAAAATCAGCATCAGAGATATTGGATACCACAAAGTATTTGGTTTTGACATCGCCACCAAATATCACCACGTCTCCATGCTTGAGGTCATGGGAAAACAGGCGGCGACCGTTCACAATTAAACCATTGGTGCTGCGCTTCCCTTGCAAATCACCGTCGATAATGCGGAAAAGAAAGTTGGAGGTTTCAGGGGCAGTGACCCGGAGCAAAATCGCATGTTGGCGAGACACCATCTTGGAGTGCAACACGATGGAATTGGTCACGTCTCGGCCAATGGAATAGGTGGCAGCTTCTAGGGAGATAGTTCGACGCCCTTCCGCATCATCAATGATGAATAAATGTCTGAAACGTTGTCTTTGATCCTGCTCAAGATTACTCACGATTTGGACTATCAGTCGCGGTAGGGTGAATGGTTAGATATAGGAGAGATGACCGTAGTATGCCTCTATTGCTTACTGAATTGCACTTAATGACAATTGTGTCATGGAGGTAAATTGTTTCTCTCTGAAAGGATAGTTTAGCTATTCTGCTATTATTTGCCTCTTGGCATTCGCTTCGCAACAGTACAGCAATTTTCCAAGCATACCTCGACTCTAACCTAAATAAGAATAATGTCTATTCAGGCGTATCTCGAGATTGGGGAGTTGACGCTAAACACCTCTGGTCCTCAGCCGAGGGTTGGATTCGTCCCCCATCGCCCGAATCAAAAAGCCAAATTCATCTGCTAAGAACAAGTTCCTGGGGTTGACTATAACCACGAGAGCTAAGAAATAAACTCGCTTCAACTTTCACCGGCTTGAGTATCCTCTGGACAAGGAGAATGTGTGACCATCCCTGCAAGGGGATGGGGCCGCTGAGCTAGTCTTTTCCAGGGTTAGTCGGCATATTTGGCTTAAAACCAGTATTTTATTGCAGTGAAAGTGTAGCGTTTCATATCAAGGGGAATCCTAACAAAAACGTTGTCCACTCAATCCCAGAATTAGCATTTTTTAGGCTCCATCAACTATGACCACGACTTCTTTGCAGTCTGATCGGCTGGACGATTATTACCGACAAATGAACGCCATGATTCTGTCGCGGCAGCATCCGGTCAGTGGCCTTTTGCCTGCCAGCACGGCTGTAAATATTCATGGAGATTATACCGATGCCTGGGTCCGTGACAATGTCTACAGCATTCTGGCGGTTTGGGGTTTGGCTTTAGCCTACCGCAAAGATCAGTCTGATCCAGGCCGGACGCTGTTGCTTGAGCAAAGCGTTGTCAGACTGATGCGGGGGTTGCTGCGAGCGATGATGCGGCAGGCCCACAAAGTGGAGACGTTTAAGCATACTCAAGCACCACTAGATGCACTCCATGCCAAGTACGATACCCCAACCGGAGATGTGGTTGTTGATGATGATGCCTGGGGGCACTTACAAATTGATGCCACCTCGCTATTTTTATTGATGATGGCCCAGATGACCGCGTCTGGCTTGCTGATGGTTTACAGCTTGGACGAAGTCCATTTTGTGCAAAACCTGGTTTATTACATTTCCCGCGCTTACCGGACGCCGGACTATGGGATTTGGGAGCGGGGCAACAAAATTAATACGGGGACGGCTGAGATTAACGCCAGTTCGGTGGGCATGGCCAAAGCTGCTCTAGAAGCGATGAATGGCCTAAATATTATGGGGGCGCGGGGCGGTCCCAAAGCAGTGATCCATGTGATGGCAGATGAGATTGCCCGCACAGAGATGAAGTTGGCGGCCCTATTGCCAAGGGAGTCTAAATCGAAAGAGGTGGATGCTGCAGTGCTAAGCGTGATTGGCTTTCCGGCATTTGCGGTGTGTGATCGCACCCTCGTAGACCGAACCCGCACCAAAATCATCGATAAATTGCAAGGCCGCTACGGCTGCAAACGCTTTTTGCGAGACGGCCATCAAACCGTCCTCGAAGACCATACCCGCTTGCACTATGAAACCTGGGAACTGAAGCAGTTTGAAGATATTGAAAGTGAATGGCCGCTCTTTTTCACCTATTCATTCCTAGATAGCCTGTTTCGGGGCGATACAGCTCAATCCACTTTCTATAAAACTCGACTACAAGCATTGGGCGTGGAGCAGGATGGCTGGTCACTACTGCCAGAACTGTACATTGTCCCGGAAGAACAGGTAGAAGCCGAAAAAGCGGTCCCCCATAGTCAAGACCGAGTGCCTAATCAAAATATCCCTCTTGTCTGGGCTCAGAGTTTATACCTGTTGGGACAACTGGTTGATGAAGGGTTGATCACTTTGGATGATATTGATCCATTAGGACGCCATCATCAGACCCAAGCAAAAAAGTTAGGAACGGAAACCTTGCAAGTGGCATTGCTGGCGGAAGATCAAGCCTTACAAGAAACCTTAGCAGCCGCAGGGATTACCGCAGAAACCTTAGAAGAGATTGCCCCACTACAGGTTCGACCCGCTCATGATTTAACGGATATCTACCACCAGCTCGGTCAGAATCTGGCACTAGGCCTTTCCGGGCGGCCCCATAAGCGGATGCGGACGTTAATGACTTCCCATCTCTATCGGGTTGCCGGGGAAACCATGGTCTTTTTGCCGTCCTTTATTGATAATCGCGAGTTTTATCTGACCCTTGATATTCACTTCCTGATCTCGCAAATTCAAAGTGAGTTGGCTTATGTACAGCGCTATTGGATCGCCGATCAACCCCCAACCCTAACGCTACTCCTCACCCATCGCATGCTCAAAATGGGGCAGGCTCCATTGATGGAATTGTTGCAATCGCTAGCCTCTGGAGAATCGCAAGTCTCAGGTCAGATCCAGGTGGGAGTCTTGAGTGACTTTATAGACTGCAGTGCGGTCATCGATATTGCTGGGCTAGAGCAGACGCCACCATCCCATGATTATGGCGATCAGGCCCCCACGCAACTTCTATCTTTCAAGGTAGACCACTGCCATCCTCTGCCTCATTTGCAAGAGCAGACCTTGGAGCTCAATCAGCATATCGATACGTTACTGAGCACCCTTAAGCAGTCAGAGAATTTATATGAGCAGGTCGAAATACTACACCTGCTGATTCGTCAGCGTTCTCTGGATGACGATATCAGTTGGGCGTCCGATCAAACGGTATCGCTCCGCATTCTTTTGACTGAAGTCTACCTGAATGCAGCTCAAGCAGAGCACTGGTCGATTGTTCGGCGAGCCGCAGGGCTGTTAAATATGGTGGATATTAGTTTGTCTGATGCCGTCACCAACCTGCTGGCCCATCAAAAGCAAATCCTGGTTGGGCGCTCTTACAACGAGCATTCGTTGATCAATATGCCTTTATCTGCCCAGGAGATTGTGGCCCGTATCAATGAATTCTGTCGGGAAGATGAACGCGATCGCGTGCTCACCCAAGAAATTCTGATCTACCTTGACCTGTTGACTAAATCAAAACCTCTATTGGTGAAAGGTTTACTGACCCTGAGAATTGGCTATCTAATTTTGTTACTCACCACTGAAATTGCCCGTGAGCAGCAAGTGACCCAAGATGAAGCCTATGAGACGCTGACCCGACTCAGTCCATACCATTTGAAATCTCGTTTACGCCAGGTTCTTTCTGCCTACGATCAGGTGAATAAGAGTTTGCATCAACAAGAGTCTTTGCACATTGCTCGCTGCACGAGTGAGGTCAATTGGGGGCTGACCCAGCCTATTCTTCAGGGGGATGATTCCGAACCCGAAGACTGGTTGGTGAAGCGTCAGGTGGAAGGATCGCTTAACCGAGTGCCGCGAGAGTTTTACATCAAAGTTTGGCGTCTGTTGCAACACACCCACGGTATTGTGATTGGTGAAAAGCTGGATCGCAGGAACCGTCTGGATAGCGAACACTTACTGTCGGAGATGACGGAAGGAGAAACCAATTTTGCCCTGTTAATTGAGCATCTGCTTAACAGAATCCCGGCCCCAGAATATCGACAGCTCAATGTTGAGGCATTGCTCGAGCTAGCCCATGTGGTGGAAGCCAATCCCGATCTACAGTTTGATGATCATTTGGTTTTAGATGTGATTATTGGTCATGCAGTGCGGCTGGCTTGGTGGGATGCTCATCCTGAGCGAGTAGCGGTCTACGACGAGGATAAAGCTAGAGCTTGGCAAGCGTTCTACAAAATGCCTGCGCAACAGAATGGCCCCTATGTCGTGATGGCTCTACGTTTCTTAATTGAAGTGAGCCAAACGGCAATGGCGGTATAGCATAGACTTCCTAATACGACTCCAGTGATTTGGGGCAGATCGCGTTTCAGTGATCTGCCCCAAATCAAAAATTTACCTGCAGCAGACGATATAGACGTGAGCTTTGGGGATGACAAGGGTTTCACAATGTGTTCTGAATCAGTGATAGCGCCCTCATGCCTCTCTGGTAATTGAGTCGTTTATGGGGTTTCAGTTGC
>NZ_JANQOP010000053.1 GCF_028285745.1 Acaryochloris sp. IP29b_bin.137
GCAACTGAAACCCCATAAACGACTCAATTACCAGAGAGGCATGAGGGCGCTATCACTGATTCAGAACACATTGTGAAACCCTTGTCATCCCCAAAGATCCATAACACCAAGAATGCGCTCCCATAGTTTTGTCGTGATAATGATGGTAACCTCCACCAGCGAGCTACTCATCCATAAGAGGATTTAGGCATTGAGTTAATAGAGATGCCTACTCCACTAAAAAAAAGACCTTTATGGATCTTGCAATTGACGGAGCTCCTCTTCCAATTCAGACACCTGCTGATGGAGGTTTACAGACGAGGTCGGTGATTCTTCTTCTTCCTCGGTGATCAGCTCTATTGCTTGAGGTTGATCTGGATAGGGAGCTTCTTCGACAGAAACTTGTGTAGGCGTAGAGTTGAACTGAGTTAACCATCGATTGGCTTCTTCTGTACTCATTTCACCCCGTTTAATCATTTCATCTGCAAGCTGTTGAGCTCGCTCTTGAATTTCCGCAACTTTTTGCCCTGCTTGCTCACCAGCATAGGAAGCAACACCAACTCCTAGGTAGAAGGCTTTTTTGACAAAATCTGGAAGGTCATTCATGGCCTTGTAATCGCCCAATCTTTGAAAGTAACGGGTAAGGGTAGGTTCAACGTCTATGCAACGTTAAGAACAGCTTCAATACCCAGATTTATCGCATTTAGAAAAAAAGTGACCCGGAGTCCACGCCTATTACAAGCATCCCGTATTGCTGCTACCTTCCGGTCCTGACAAGATTAAGGCGTTACAATCGCATGGGTCCGAGTCTACAATATAGTCTAGCATTGATATCTCGGATATACCCAAGTAGATATTGGTAGATATTGATAAAGGGCACCAACGACTGGCCGTGTTTCGTCTTGATGCCCCTTATCTAGTTCGCTCCTCACACAGTCGTGATTATATCCAATCCGACTACCGTTGTCATCTAGACAGACAGCACAAAGAAACGTTTAGCAAACGTCTCAGGATTCCAAAAGCCTTACAAGTAGGGATTTACCAGAGTATCGGGATGAGAGAATTTGAACCTCCGGCCCTTTCGTCCCGAACGGAGTCAATGAAACCCTAAGTTCCTTGTACAGGAAATCAGGTCGTCCATGCCCAACCTCTATGTGATTGGTGGAGCAAAGACCACTGTGTCCTTAAGCCTTCTGCCAACCTTTGTGGGAGTCTTCGAATATGTAAATGCGGATGCGATCTCAGCAGGTCTCTTCCCTCAATCCAAAGGCAATGGCCATGCAGTCTGGGCAGTTAATGGTAAAGCGAATTAAAGCGCTGGCTGATGCGAACGAACGCTGATTTTGCTCTTAAGACCACCTTGGCGGCCAAAAGCTTTATCCATTTCCTACGAGGGTGCAAGAACAAGGGCTACACCATCAATCTGAGGTATTTGTAGTTGAGAAGTCCTGAATCTTGCCGTTGAGCGGGTAGCTTAGACAAGTGGTGAGCATTCTATTCCTGAGGTTGATATTCGCAGATGTTATGCAGGATATAGGCAGACAATAGCGAATCATGGATGGATCCTGTTGAACTGATGGATCCTGTTGAAATAGGGTGAAGTGGAATTGGATAAAACACATCAATTCACTAGTTTTATCGAAATTTCTATTCAATCAAGAACACTCAAAACTACCATCAGCAAAGAGGATGAAGATTTTTTGAACCATCTCCTCCTTGGGGACTATTCCACGAGACTGATCCTCTCGTTCATTTCGTTAACGATTCGGTGAAATATGAACTCTTTAAAGATCGAGTGTTTGTTGCATTAAAACCTCAACTGGCTCGTTTCAGCACCATCAAGGCTTAGGCATAATTTTTATTAAACACAATGGAATTTTATTCTGATGAAGTACTGTCGATCTTAGTAAAAAAATAAGCTGACACTTCACTTTGATTGTTTATCTTGACCAATTTCCATCATGAACTATCTTAATCGGCCTATAGCAATCGGTAGCCTGTTGGTTTTTACTGCGTTTTTGGGCTTATGTGAGAAAAGCCAAGCCGCAACAATCAATTTAAGTACTTGGGAAGTCGAATCTTATCCTTTCCCTCCCAGTGTCAATGACCCAGCATCTAACTGGGTTCTATCCAATAATGGTGAGTCTGTTACTCAAACCACAAATGGGCAGCAGAGTTTTTTCTACAGCGACTTCGACGCTTGGAATACCAGAATCTCCGGTAAAGTCATTGCCACGGGTAGTGACGACGATTTCATTGGGTTTGCCTTTGGCTTCAGGCCAGGTGATACAACAAATTCATCCGCAAATTATCTATTACTCGACTGGAAGCAGGCAGATCAAAGCGGTACTCTTCCTAACCGTCCGCCTGGCATACCTCCAGGCACCATTAGCCGCAGAGGTTTAGCTGTTTCTCGGGTAACAGGTATTCCTGTCTATGAAGAAATAGGCGGGCATGTTAACTACCCAGAACCATCAGGCAGTGTTCAAGAGTTAGAGAGAGGAAATAATTTTGGTGATGCGGGTTGGGTGAGAAATCAAGAATATACGTTTGATCTCATTTTTAATCCCAATCAACTACAAGTGTTTGTAGATGGTGTTCCAGAAATAGATATCAATGGAGACTTTAATGATGGTCGTTTTGCTTTCTACAATTTCTCCCAAGCAGGGGTAACCTATAGTGCTTTTGATGCGCGACCAGTGCCAGAGGCATCAACGCTCCTAGGATCAGTAACAGTATTAGGCATCTTCACCTTTCTCAGGCGGGCAAGAACAGTCAAGGGGAAGGCAACTTAGCTGAAGGAAAAAGACAAACGTTTATCCTGTTGAAAATGGAAAATTTCTTGGCTAGAAGTGGGGGGTTGCCGTGATTATGGTCTCAGATGGCCATCACTATCGAAGACCAAAATCCTGATCTTGACAATGCGCCACGAGGAAGGGGAAGTTCTAGCCGCTTTTGTGGCGAGGGCCGACTTCTATTGCGTCAAAGACGCTGAACTAGAGCAATTAATTGAAGCTGTGAATACGACGGCGGAGGGCCATTCCTGAATCGATCCTGCGCTCGCAAGTATTGTCCTCAAACAAGTTCGCCAAACCCCTGATATCGTCAAACAAACAGCATCAGAGGTCGTCACTATCCAGGGTATCGATCCTGAGCAGACTAAGCTTTTGCAAACCTATCCGTTAACGGAGCGGGAGCTAGAGGTCCTAGAACTGATTGTGGGGGGTCATAGCAATACGGCGATTACGGAATCCTTATTTCTAGGGATTAGGACCGTGAAAACCTCTGTCCGAAATATTTTGAGTAAGCTTTGTACTAGCGATCGCACCGAAGCCGCTGTAAGAGCCCTTCGTTCTGGCTTGGTGAAATAATCCTTCCAGCCATCACCTGCAGGTTATCGACTGAGCTGCCTCAACGACCTGCTCATACTGAAAAACACCGAAGCCCTAGCTAATGCGTCTGAGCAGCTTTTCCCGCTCCTGTGTCTAATTTTCACAACTCACAATCTAAATTCGGTGAGGTGCAATTGAACGACGTATAACTTCCTCCTCTCACCCTATCTCGTAGGGGCATCCAGTGGGGTTGTAAAATTCAGGAATACTGACTGGTAAAGTCTTCAACTCCAGGATTTAGAGATTCAATGCATATTCAAACCCTTGATCATTGGCAACATTCTCATAACTTCTCGGTTAATCAGAATCAAGCGGAGAAAAACACCAAGATCGTGATGCTCATCACTGCAGCTACGATGATTGCTGAGATTACAGCGGGTACTATTTTGGGTTCGATGGCCCTGTTGGCGGATGGCTGGCATATGGCCACTCACGTAGCAGCATTCGGTATCACCGTGTTTGCGTATCGCTATGCTCGCCAACATGCTACTGATGCTAGATACACCTTCGGTACTGGCAAAGTCAGTGTACTGGGTGGGTTTGCTAGTGCTGTTGCGCTTGCGGTCGTCGCGTTTGTCATGGCATTTGAATCCGTCGGTCGATTTTTCCAACCCCAAACGATTCAATTTAACGAAGCGATTGGAGTGGCCATTCTTGGATTAGTGGTTAATTTAGTGAGTGCCTGGTTACTCCATGATGATCATGGTCATAGCCACGATCATCATGGCAGTCATGGTCACCACCATCATGCGGATCACAATCTGCGGGCTGCCTATGTACATGTTTTAGCGGATGCCCTCACCTCTGTTTTGGCCATCATTGCCTTATTTGCCGGGAAGTTTCTAGGTTGGATCTGGCTGGATGCCGCCATGGGAATCGTGGGTGCCGGAGTCATCACTAAATGGGCCTCCGACTTGGTGAGTGAAACAGGTTCAATCTTGCTGGATGGTGGAATTGATAAACACATTAAGCAGGATATTTTGAACGCCATTGAAGACGATGCGGATAATCGTGTGGTCGATCTGCATGTCTGGCGTGTCAGCCAAAAGCATCTGTCTGCAACTGTTTCGCTAGTAACCCATTATCCGCAAGCGCCAGAGTATTACAAGAGCCTCCTCAGTCAGATTCCATCTCTTGCTCATGTGCTTATTGAGGTCAATCCCTGTCATGGTGAGCCTTGTTTGGAAATTGACCATAGCCTCAACCCAGTCTCGGCCCCACTAGGGTGATTATGGGTAGATAAAAATCAGATCAAATGAGCATGACCTCAGTAGAATCGGCTGTGGGGTGGATAGCTCTGGTACGATTGTCACTTTTGATAAGTGCCATTCAATCTGAGCCAGCGGGTAAGCTGAACCGCACTAAGCTACAGCTTTATAAAGTTGTGGGTAAATCATCGCTCCCACAAAAATCCCCAGTTGGGCGATCACAATGCTTGGGCCGGAGGGTAAATTCAGTCCCGCTGACAACAGCATCCCCACTACTGCACTGATTGCTCCTAAGCTGGCCGAGAGGACAACATGATGGCTGAATTGGCGACAAAGTAACCGTGCCGCACAGGCTGGAATCACGACAAAAGCGCTAATCAAGAGTACTCCAATCGCTTTAATGGAAATCCCCACGACCAGAGCTAGGAGCACAATAAAAGTGGTTCGATGGAATGAGACGGATACACCCCTTGCGATCGCAAGGGGTTCATTTAGGGTGATTAGCATCTGCGTCCGAAACGTCAGTCCCATATACAGCGCGCAGACCAGCAGCAAAACTCCACAAAAAATTAAATCAGACGTATGCACCGCTAAAATATCGCCAAATAACAGTTGATGAATCCCTCCTTTGTAGGCACCCGTAAAGCTGAGAAGCACAACAGCAAACGCTAAGGAGGACGAGTAGACAATATTTAGCAGCGCATCCGTCCATAGCCGCGTTCGTTCCAGCAGATAACTCACGCCCAAGGCAAATAAGACCGCAAAAGGGAGGACAATTGCTGTGGGGTTCCAGCCCAACAGTATCCCGAAACTAATACCCAGTAGGGTAGAGTGCCCCAACGCATCGCTAAAAAATGACAGTTGTCGCAGAATTGTGAAGCTGCCAAGCATCCCGCCTGCTAATCCAGTCAGAATGCCGCTGATTACCGCCCGCTGCATAAATGGAAACTGAAACAGGTCGATAATTCGAGTAATTTCGCTGGCAAGAGACATCGAATGGGGTTACAAACTACAACGAACAGGAATGGTGATAGCGGGCAAACTCGGGGCCATAAACCGTGCTCAAGCTTTCTCTAGAGAGAGCGACTTCAGGAACCCCTTCACAGAGTAACGTGCGATTAATACACAACACATGATCACACTGGCGCTGCACCATATTTAGATCGTGAGAGACTTGTAAAATCGCCCATCCATGCTGTTGTTTGAGTTGGTTCAGTAATTGGTAGAATTCTGCTTCTGCCCGCAGATCTAGACCTGCAGGGGCCTCATCTAATATCA
>NZ_JANQOP010000077.1 GCF_028285745.1 Acaryochloris sp. IP29b_bin.137
GATAGGGTAGTCGTTTCGGCCACCCTATTTTCTTTGAAATCACACTGCCCTATCTACTGCTGACTCTAGATTTGAAGTACCTTGTCATCCCCAAAGGAACAGTTGATTGGATTAATCTTTCGTAGAAGAGTCCAACCCTTATTTTGACGTATGAATTGCTTTAATCGCAATTTATGGGGTGGATAACTGCAGAGTGGGTGCCTTAGCGCAGTGGAACTACGCCAGCTTGGGCCATCATTGCCTGTCCTTGGGCAGTCAATAATAATTGAGCGTACGCTTGTCCTGCTCTTTCTTCGATCTGATTATTCTGCTTGATGATGACGTAAAGGTAGCGAGTGAGAGGATACTGACCCGACTGAAACACCTTGGAATTAACGGTCGGTCGCTGGGCAAGACATTGTTTGATTGGCGTTAAAGGCGCTTGGTAAGGGGGAATCAAGTTATCGGTTTGAAGTCCCAGAGGCAAAGGTTTTACAGTACATTGGGACAAAATTTCGGAGACAGAAGCATAATAAATCCCACCGGAATGACGAGCAACCTTCCGTAGGGCCTCAGTTGTAGTGGACACAAATTGAATCCGACTGGCAAAGGACGCTTGTTGAAGGACAGATTCTGTCAGGAGGTTGACGGTACTATTCGCCCTTAAGGGTTGTGAATAGGGGATGATCGGAAGGTCAGGTCCATTGACATCCTGCCAATTATCAATTTGTCCGGTATAAATGGCCTGGAGTTGGTCAACCGTTAACCCTGCAACGGGTAAATCAGGGTGGACTGCTACGGTCAAACCATCGATAGCCACAGGAATTTCTAGGAGCTGGAAGCCCTGTTGCTTGGCCAATTGCCGCTCTTGTTCAGTCAGCGGACGTGCAGATTGAACAAAGTCTAATTGACCCGCCAAAAGCATCTGGATACCTGTGTTTGAGTTGTCACGAGCCTGACCAGAAGCCACGTGACGCAACTGGAACTCTCGTCTTTCGGCTTGAATGGTAGCGTCCACCAAGAGTCGAATGGGGGCCCATACAGGGCTGCCTCCATAGCGAAATGTACCAACTGGGACATTCTGAACAGACTTAAAAGCAGGCTGCTGGGGGGAAGTGGGGGTTACCTCGGAGCCTGCAGTATGTCGCTTCCATTGCCAAACCCCGATACCCAAAAGACCAAGGCACCAAATAAGTGTCAGGAGCGTTAGTCCAGGCAGTCCCCAGCGTTGCCAATAACGTTTGTTCTTGTCCAGATCTTGATTCATCTCATCTTAGGCGTTGGAACATCCTCAGTTCGGTCACTTCAATCTAATGCATTCGAGAGACGACCGTGAGTAGATCGGAGGCTCATGATCGACATCAGACCATCAGAGTGGGAAGTGCAAATCTTGGTTGATTGAGGATGAACCCCCAATGTTAAGACCTCAAAATGTAAAGACCTCAAGTCGAATGTTGAACTCGTCGTTACTGTTGGGCAGCGATCTCCGAAAGTTGAACGACCTCAGATTCAAATAGGGCTTTCCATGTCTGATTGAGACGCCTATCCTCAGGCTTTTCTCGTCGAGCGGCAGCTAGGGCTTGCACAGCATCATACCAATAGCCTGCTTCTGCAAAGGCATCCGCCTGATCCTTGAGTTTAGACTTGGAAAAGGTTTTGGCAACTTCCTGAGTAGGGGGGGTATGGCGAACCCAACCATTGGCAATGATGCCATTACGACCTTTTCGGGTACAGAAGAGACCCACGACCCATTGATAATCAGTTTCTGGCTTCAAGGCGAGGGTGGTGTCCTGGTTCGGGATGGAAATTCTGGATAGCCCCGCTTTACCCGAAGCCTGAAACGTGGTGGAATAAACTTCTTCCCTAGAGCGGCCTTCAGCCCCCACCTCGTACAAACTGAACTGCAGGATTCGATAGCTGTGGGTGGGCGTAAACCAATAAAAGGTGGGGAAAGCCGTTGCACTCAAGCCCATATTACTTTTGGGCACCAATGTGGTGAGGGTGGGTTGACCACTGGCAACACAAGTTTTCGGCTGACCCGGTCCTGGGGGAGTGGCAGGTTCATCGGGTAATTCCCATATGGGCGGAGCATCCGGTCTGGGTAAGGGAATAGGCGCAGAACGTGAAGGACGCCGGGGGGTACTTTCATTCAATGGTTTAGGCTGGGGCTCAATGGCTCGTGTTGCCAGTCCTCGGCGGTTTCCGGGTTTATCTAAATCCCCTGGCGGTTTGAATTCGGCATAGCTGGGTAAGGCAGACCCTAGTGCTGCTAACCCCCCCACTGCTAATGGTGCAATCCGTTTTGCAGGGGTTGAACAATATTTAGACATGGGTCGTTAGCTTGGCCTCTAAAAAATGGGTGCAGAAAAAATAAGTGCAGAACGGTTCAAGGGATTCATCACCCCCTCATCATACCCAAGCTGAATCCTAACCATTCCAGTATTGGAGGGAGAACACAAATGGTCGGGGGCTGCTGCTTAGATAGGGGACTCAGGGAATCAGAGCTAGAGAAATAGTTACTTGCTAAGACTCTGCCAACCCTATATGTGTTCCAGCTTAGAGAGTGGAACCACGGCGATACCAGACTTGGGCGGAATCCGGTAAGATAAATCGACTATCGTCGAAGTTGACTTGATTCAAACGCCATGCCTGTTCAAGACAGAGCGAATACTAAAACCCTTGAGGCTGCGATCGCAGCGTCGCAAAGCTATCTGCTGACTCAGCAAAATGAGAAAGGCTACTGGTGGGCAGAACTAGAATCCAATGTTTCAATCACCTCCGAAGTGGTGTTGCTGCATAAGATCTGGGGGACGGATCGCAGTCGGCCTTTGCAGAAAGTGGAGACCTATTTGCGATCGCAACAGCGGGACCACGGCGGCTGGGAACTCTACTTCGACGACGGGTGCGAAATCAGCGTATCCGTAGAAGCCTATATGGCCTTGAAGCTCTTAGGCGTACCGATGGACGATCCAGCCCTGGTGCGAGCACGGCAATTTATTTTGGAGCATGGCGGCATTAGCCGCACTCGGGTGTTTACCAAGCTGCATTTGGCTCTGATTGGCTGTTATGAGTGGCGGGGCATTCCTTCCCTACCCCCCTGGGTGATGATGTTGCCGGAGCAGTTCCCCTTCACCATTTACGAAATGTCCAGTTGGGCACGTGGCAGTACCGTACCGCTGCTGATCGTGATGGATCGCAAGCCCGTTTATGCTGTAGAACCCAGATTTAACCTGGATGAGCTGTATGTAGAAGGACGCGATCGCGCCCAGTTTGACCTCCCTCTCAGCTATGAATGGACCGATGCCTTTATCTATTTAGATGGTCTCTTCAAATTTGCTGAAACCACGAATCTGATCCCGTTTCGGGAAGAAGGCATCCGGGCCGCAGAACGCTGGGTTTTGGAACGGCAAGAAGCGACGGGGGACTGGGGCGGTATTATCCCAGCCATGCTCAATTCCTTACTCGGTCTCAAGGCTTTGGAATACGATGTCCATGATCCGATTATTGAGCGGGGCTTGGCTGCCGTTGATAACTTTGCCCTCGAAACGGACGATCAATATTGGATTCAGCCTTGTATTTCTCCTGTTTGGGATACGGCCCTCGTGGTTCGAGGTTTAGCTGAATCCGGGTTAGCGCCTGATCATCCCGCGTTGGTCAAAGCAGGAGAATGGTTGCTGGACAAGCAAATTCTCGACTACGGCGATTGGTCCGTTAAAAATGCTGGTGGCGAACCGGGGGGGTGGGCCTTTGAGTTTGACAATCGCTTTTACCCCGATGTGGATGATACAGCGGTCGTGGTGATGGCCTTAACCGAAGTTCAGCTTGCCGATGAACAGGCGAAGAAAGCGGCCATTGCCCGAGCGGTCAACTGGATTGCGACCATGCAATGCCGACCGGGGGGGTGGGCCGCCTTTGACATTAACAATGATCAAGATTGGCTGAATGCGCTGCCTTACGGGGACCTCAAAGCGATGATTGACCCCAATACCGCGGATGTCACTGCCCGCGTACTAGAAATGATTGGCCGCTGCCACCAATCCACCGGACAGGAAAGTGTGAATCGGGCGCTACGGTATTTGCGCACGGAGCAAGAACCAGAGGGCTGTTGGTTTGGACGTTGGGGGGTTAACTACGTGTACGGCACCAGCGGCGTGTTGGCGGCCCTAGCGTTGATGGATCCTCAGAATTGGCAGTCTGAAATCAAGCAAGCCGCGGCCTGGTTGGTGAGCTGTCAAAATACCGATGGCGGTTGGGGAGAAACCTGTGAGAGCTATGATGACCCTAAACTGAAAGGCCAAGGTCCCAGCACAGCATCCCAAACGGCTTGGGCTCTGATTGGATTGCTGGCCGCAGGGGAAGCCACTTCGACTTATGCCGATGCAGCGATGGAACGAGGCATAAATTATCTCACTACTACTCAAAAGATCGATGGCACTTGGGATGAAGACCATTTCACTGGCACAGGATTTCCTGGCCATTTCTATCTGAAATATCACCTCTACCAACAGCATTTTCCGCTAACAGCTCTGGGGCGTTACCAAAAGATGCTGCTAGATAGGGTGAAATAGTTGTCTTGGTAAACCAAGACCATGAAGGGGAGTTGCTCCGATAATAGGCACTGGTCTATTAACAATGTCCATACTTAACCCCTTTATTGGTTAGGAGTTCTAACCTGCTAAGTAGGCGTGAACAGCATGCCATTTCAAACGGATTTCATTTTGTAGTTCAGCTAGAAACCCGAAATGATTGGGTAAGCCCAACCACAACTCATCATAAAGACAACGGAACAGCTAAGGAAAACTAGGAGCTGAATGATCCACGAAATCTAGGAGTGATTGAATAGCGTTGACCAGTTTTTTGGGTTGGACAGGTTTAGAAATATATTCATTAGCGCCTGCTTCACAACATCGTTCTCGGTCACCCTCCATTGTGAAAGCTGTTAGGGCAATGATTGGGACATCAGCCAGCCTAGAATCTTTGCGAATGAGCTGCATGGTTGCTAGACCATCCATTTCTGGCATTTGTATATCCATCAGAATTAAATCAGGGGGTTCAGACTGAGCCAGTTCCAATGCCTGGTATCCATTGGTCGCCACCTTAATGCGATAACCTTTGCTTTGCAGATAACTGGAAATCGTAATGCTATTTGCTTCGTTATCTTCAGCTAGCAGGATGAGTGGAGATTTTGTTTGTGAAATCCATCTGTCCCCACTGTCGACACTATTCAGAGTTGTCTGTTGATCCAGAGAACTAATTTCTACCACACAGGGCAAGGTAACTGTGAAACAACTACCCATAGCTACCTCGCTCACCACATCTACGTATCCACCATGGAGTTCAACAATGCGCTTGACTAAAGAAAGCCCTAACCCTGTTCCTTCGTATTTGCGGTTAAGAGAGCTATCCACCTGCACAAAAGGCTGAAACAGGAATTGCATATGCTCAGGAGCAATCCCAATACCTGTGTCACGCACGGCAATAATGAGGTGGTCTTTTTCTCCCAGACAATCGTCCAGACCTAAACTATCAATTTCTTGTAGTGTCGGCCTCGATAATGATTGAAGTAGCGCCTCCTGTTTATTGCCCTCTACTGCTGGGGGATGGGAATTTCTGTACTGCCTGCGGAGATCAACTTCAAGGGTTATTTTCCCTCCCGGAGGTGTAAATTTAACCGCGTTGCTGAGTAGGTTGATCAATACCTGTCGAACACGTCGTTCATCCAAGCTTACGGTGGGTAAATCGGGAGGTATTTTCACCTCGATCTGAAGGCATTTCTTATAGGCCTGTTGTTTGATAAAGGCCAAACTTGATTGACAGATAATTGAAATAGAGGCGGGAGAAAGTTCTAGGGTAATCTGACCAGACTCAATTGTTGCAACATCTAAAATGTCATTAATCAGCTCTAGTAAATGAGTTGCGCTGCTCTCAATAATTTTAAGGGGTTGAAGTTGTCGGAAGTGGAGCTGACCAAAGACATTGTCTTGTAACCCCTCAGTCATCCCGAGAATGGCATTGAGGGGGGTCCGTAATTCGTGACTCATGTTGGCTAGAAATTCATCTTTTAGATGGGTAGCCCGAACGAGTTCTTCATTGGTACGTTGCAGTTCTACCTCAGCTTGCTTTCGCTCAGTAATATCTTGAACTAAAGCTAAGAGAGAAGATTGTCCGTCACTATCAAAGAGAACTGAGGCTGCAAGAGCAATTGTGCGTCGATTACCATCTTTTCGTTGAATGTCCCATTCCTCGCCAATTATGTTGATACCTTGATGCATCTGCTTAAGTCGGGTCATCGCTCTCACTTGATCATCAGGATTAGGATGCAAACCAAACCCAAGTTGATTTATTTCTGCAAGGGTATAGCCCGTCAGCGCTTGCATTTGTTGATTCCAGACGGTGAAGTGGATGAAAGGAGCATCACTAATTTGATGACAGACGAATAGTCCTTCAGCCATGTTCTCTAGAATTTTTTTTCGGAAAGTATTTTGGCGTCGTATGGTTGCATCAGCCAACTTCCGTTCGGTAATATCCCTAACGAAGGCAACGTTATATGCCTCACCATCCATCTCTAGATAACGAGTATTAAATTCAACCGGATAAGCGTTCCCTGTTTTAGGCTGCATCATTGCTTCCAGGGTCATGGTCGACTTGAGTTTCACCTTTTCCCAGATCTGTGGCCAGTCATCAGCAGTGAGGTTGGTATCAAGGTCATAGACTGACATCGTTAGTAGTTCTTCACGGCTATAGCCCAACTGTGCACAGGCAGTATCGTTCACGTAATGAAACTGACCATCTGGGCGAATCAAAAAAACTGTATCAGCAGCAAAATTGACAGCTGCTTGGGTCATATTTAAAGCCTTAGTTCGCTCCTCTACTTTGGCTTCCAGTTCTTCATTGAGTTGTTGAAGTTCTTGCTGTGCCTGAACGCGAGCGGTGATCTCTTGATAGGTTCCTAACACACCGATAACCTCACCTTTTAAGTTATGGAGAGGCAGTTTATGGGTTTCCAGCTAGATCTGTTCACCATTGGCAGTGAGTTGAGTTTCAATGATCCCGAGCTTGGCTGTGTCAGAATCCATCACCTGCCGATCGTCTGTGCGGTAAGCTTCGGTTTCAGTGGCAGCCCAAGGTAAGTCATAATCTGTTTTGCCAACGATATCTTTTGGAGTTGTGAGCCCTGCAAAACTGAGGAATTTATGATTGCAACCTAGATATATTGAATTGAGATCCTTCCAAAAAATCGAAAGTGGAGATGTATCAAGAACTGTTTGCAAAAACTGTTCACGCTCCTTTAGCTGTGATGTGCGTTGCTCAACCTTGGCTTCCAGTTTTTGGTTGAGTTGTTTGAGTAGAGCATTTGATTTTTGGCGTTCTATATCTACTTCTTTCTGAGTATTGATTAAGGCTTGAGTGCGCTCCTCTACTTTTGCTTCGAGCTTTTGGTTGAGAAGTGCAAGGTCTGCCATCGCTCTCTGGCGTTCCAATTCTGCAGCAGCACGAGCTGCAAAAGCTCGAAGGATATATTCTGCCAGCTTGATATCTTGGATGCGGTCTGTATGCATGATATACAGATGACCAATGGGGTGTCCCTGAGTATTATTGAGGACAATTCCAAAATAGCTTTCTGCCTCCAGCTCGACTAAATCTATATCGCTGGGGAAAAGAACTTGCACTGAACATTCACAATAATACTTTCCCGTCTGAAAGACCTGTTCGCAGGGCGTTTGCGCTAACTTATAACTATAGGGAGGTTGCAAGTTACCATTTGCCCAAAACGCCATGGTCTGTAATGTGTCATCTATCATTTCAGTCACAACGGCGTAAGAAACATTTAGAGCCTCAGCAATGTAGGTCACTAATGTGGCGAAAAAGTCTGACCCAGCGGTGTCTGTGGTTCCAAGAATCAGTTTTTGTAAAATGGTTTCAGCCTGTTTGCGTTCGCGGATGTCTTTGATCAAAGCCAGACAGCGTGTCGCTTTTCCACCTCCCGGCTTGACGGCGTACACAGTCGTTTCAGCCCCAAAGCTACTTCCATCTTTGCGTAGGTACCGCTTTTCCTGAGTAAAGTGATCAATTTGGCCCAAGTAAAGCTTTGCAATCAAATCCCTCGATACACCAATATCCTCTGGCGCAGTGATGTCTGCGACAGTCATCTCCAATAATTCAGCTTGTAAATAGCCCATCATTGAACAAAAGCACTGATTTATAAACGTAAACTGTCCAGTCCGCATATCAGTCTCGGCAAAGCCCACCATTGCTTGCTCTAAGGCTGCGGTAGCTCGTGCTTCATTGGCCTGAAGCACTCCTTCGCTGCGTTCATAATTACTTCCATTGTGGGAAATGCAGGTGATAAGCCCATTCTTATCCAAAACTAGAGAGGCATTTTTGGGGAAAGTTGAGCCATCTTTGTGCATGCCCCTCAACTCCCCTTGCCAAAAGCATTTATATTCCAGCTTAGGCAAAATATCTCGCTCAATGCGTTCTATCTCTGTCTGTGCATACATTACCCGCCAGTTTTGACCTACTAGCTCATCAGGGTGTTCATACAGGGTAAGCGCAAGAAAATTACGTCTCTGAAAGGCTAGACTGTAATGGAATAGAAGCGCCCAGAACCTTGAGCATATACGCTTCATCCATGCTCGCCCGTTTTAGT
>NZ_JANQOP010000078.1 GCF_028285745.1 Acaryochloris sp. IP29b_bin.137
GCGATCCAGATTGTCCAAAATGGATAAAAATCGAAGATTCTCCCCAACTCTAAGCTCTGAAACCAAGACTATGACTGGCTTTATTTATGCAACAACGCCAGTTATCTCAACTATTTGCAGCTCATCAGCCTTAAATTGGTTTAGATTTCAAAAGAGTCGGCAGTATCGACCCAACTTTGATTAGGGCGCTGAGGTTCTGAAAACGTCGATGAGCGCAACCATTGGATAAAATGCACGACCCCAACGGCAGTGACAGCCCCCAAGGCCAAGCCAGCCACAAGCAGAATGCCAAAAAATTTCTGCATGGTCCGTTGATTTTCGGCTACGGCTCGGCGGCTATCTTCAGATAGCTCTGCTAAATCTCGTTCGATATCTGAGTTAAATCGGCGTTGCGTTGAGAGCAAAGACTCAAATTCATCGGGGGGTTGGAATGGTTGAGGACTCATTACCTAGCTCTGTAGAGATCATTGGTCAGATAACAGAAGCAGCTTCTAAGAAAATTCGTTTTACTTCTGCATGGGATTCTCGGATTTTACGCTCAATACGACGGGTAGCCGCTTCAATTTCATCGGAAGAGAGGTCATCTCTAAATTCAATATTCATGGCCAACATTATATCTTGGGGGCCAAAGTGAAGGGTGATGGGAGTGTCCATCCGGGTAACGGCATCGTCTGATTTAACAATTTGTTTGATGCTCTCGCGGGTTTCGGGAGAGGCACTTTCACCAATTAATAAACCCTTGGTTTCAATGACGAGCACAACGGCCACTACCGTCAGCAATAGCCCAATCACAATAGAGGCAATGCTGTCATAGACGGAATTCCCTTTTAATTCGGTCATCAAGACACCGATAAAAGCGACGCCTAGACCCATCAAGGCGGCACAATCTTCAAAAATAACGATAAAGGAACTGGGATCTTTACTATTGCTAAGGGTTTCCCAGAAGTTGCTGGAGGTTTTGGGGGTGACTTTATTAAATTCACGAATCGACACAAACAAAGCAATCCCTTCAAACACAGCCGACGCTGCTAAGACGATGTAGCTGAGCCTTGGATCATGGGTGGGGGCTTGAACGTTTATGCTGGTAATGCCTTCATAGATAGAAAGCCCACCGCCCAGGGCAAAGATCAAAACGGCCACGATCAAAGACCAAAAGTACAGTTCTTGGCCATATCCGAGGGGGTGTTGTTCATCGGGGCCGGCTTCACTTTTATGCAGACCGTAGAGGAGCAGCACTTCGTTCGTGGAATCTACGACGGAATGAATGCCTTCCGATAACATCGCGGAGCTACCGCTGATCCCTGCACCAATGAACTTGGCGATGCCAATGGCAATATTAGCCGCCATGGCAGCATAAATCGAGACTTTAGAAGAATGGGCGTTGGACATAAAGCTAACGTTTAGGGGCGAGTACCGACGAATGGCTGAAGTCAATAGAGTGCGGACAATAAGGGTTAACCGCAAGCATTCATTGATTCAAAACGGGTTCCTATCTCAGGGATAGGTCACTAACAATAGTGCCCTGGCTTGTCCCACTTTTCCACTTCCGTTGAGATTCTAAAGCGGGTTATGACATTACTTTGTATTTAACCTTTGAGTATTGGTGACTAAACTTTGCGTAAATTCGTCGAATCGCTCGGCTAGTTTTTCATCAATTAACTGCCCATCTTCATCAAAGGCTCGCCAGGCTTGACCAATGGCAATCTGCTCAGGAATGACCCAAGCATGTACCCACCGCATAATCAGGCGCATCTCATTCAAGGCATTGCTGTTGGGTTGTCCTCCTAGAACACTGATTAACCCAGTGACTTTGCCACTAAGCTCGGTAAATCCCATTAAATCCAACGCATTCTTAATGACACCACTGACGCTACCGTGGTATTCCGGTGTCGCCAAAATAAGTCCGTCAGCTTGAGTGACCACTTCTCGCAAGACACTAACATCCGGAAAATTAGAATAGTCTTTACCACCATCACAAAAAGGCAGCGTCATCGTTCTGAGATCCAGCACTTGAACGTCAACATCAAGAGCTTTAACCCTTTCTGACGCTAGTTTCAATGCCATCATGCTATAGGAAGAGGTTCGTAGACTACCGCCAATACCAACAATTTTGGTCATGGATATTAAGCTCACTGGGGATTCTTTCAGAGTCTAGCGAACCTAAAGGTGCGTTGGTCGATATCAGTGGAGTTCTTCTACCCCCTAATGAGATAAACCATAATATCTGGTCAGCCTTCATAGATCTAAGGCTTAAGATCTATGGCTTAATTGGTCTGGCTGCGGAAGATGCCAAAGGCTGCAGTATAGCCATGTAAAAAGGTTGTCCCTGCGATCGGTCCAATTTCACCATTGCAGAAAAAGCCACTGACAGGAATGTCCTGAAGATAACGACCAAACAGCTGAGAATCGAAATCAGGCTCTCCGTAGAACCGTTCACCGCGCCCTAAACAGTCAAACAGCAAAGCTGCCATGGGCTGAGGCTGATTGGTGAGGGATTTGTGGCAATATTGCCGAAGTAAGTCTTCTAGTTCATCAGCAGAGGCTTGAGCATCTCGAAGATGAAATTGAATCCGCTGACCCGGACGAATGCGATCGCCTATGGCAATTGCTCCAATTCGCGGATCCACTCCAATCAAATTGCGAATTAAAAAATCACCCGGTTCAAGATCTTGCTTAAACTCATCACAGACAATTCCGACCGAGAGCGAGTGCTGAGCTAATTCACGCTCTTCCGCATCTAAATCCTGAACCAAAGCTTGTAGCGCTTCTAATGGAGTTTGCAACTCGACCTGATCCGTGTTAAAGGTCGCTTCTACCGGAACAGTTTGCTCTTCCACTTGAAGGACAACGTTGCGTTCGGCTTCGGCCACTCGATAGGGTTGGCCAATAGGACGACAACCTTGAGCCACAATGGTTTCGACCATAATATTGCCACTGAGGGCAACCCCCACCGTGCCCTCCTGATAGAGTTGATCGTCACAAAACAGCCCGCTACCATTCCAGGTGGTTCTGCCACTTGTTAGACCTCCAATTTTGACGGCATTGGGGTAGGCATAATCTAACCCTTGGAGGAGGTCGTTAATCTTAGAACTCGTTGGATCTGCAAACAGAATGAAATGGGGTTGGTGAGTGGGATCAACTTCCAGAAGCTCTGTCCAAGTGAGTGGAGAACTATCTGGATCGGGGAGCTCATCTTCATAGATATGGAAAGTTTGGATATCGACCCCCGGCAATGAGGCGAGGGTTAATGTAATACCCGGTTCCTCTTCGACTTCAGCGGTGTCTCCATTCTGGGTGGGACCAATCACGCCATTCCCACCACAACCAATAAAATGTTGAACGGACAATTTATCTCGAAGCAGGGGCTGTAAACGAGGGAACTCACTAGCAAAGGTGGTAGAGATGAATAGAATCGCCAAATCCGGAGACGCATCTAAAGACTGCAAGGCCGTTGCTATCACTTCATCCAGTGCGGCTTCCAGGGAGGGTTGCGTTGATAGTGCACTAGCCCACTTCATTATTGCTCCTTGGGAGTATCCCACGACATCACGTCTGCTTCATTGAGTTCATACCGCTGCATCAGTTCCTGAGCATTGATTGACCGATTAGCAAGAAAGTAGGGGCACCCCGGCATGGTGTAATCCCATGAACACTCTAATATGTCTGTTGGTGCTTTGGCAGTAATCCACTAGGGATAGCTTCCTTTCGCTAAGATCGAAGGGGGCAACTGCCAGTATCCTAGATACATTCCCCGATTGACTGTCTATCGTCAAGAGAGACCCTCACTCTTTTTGAGATTATGGCACTGGATAATTTACGAAATCTGTATCAACAAGTCATCTTAGAGCATTACAAAAAGCCCCGCCATCGCGGAGTAACTGATACAGTTCATTGTCAGCAACGCGGACATAACCCCTCCTGTGGCGATACGATCGAATTAACCGTGCAACTGGAAGCGTCAGAGGAGCGCATCGCAGCAGTCAAATTTGAAGGAGAGGGCTGTGCAATCGCAATGGCCTCTGCCGACTTAATGGCGGATGCGATGAAGGGTAAAACGATATCTGAAGCCTTGAAAATGGTCCAAGACTTCCAAAAAATGATGAAAGGCGAAGGTGAATTCCCCCGAGAGCATCGCAAGCTTAACGTTATGCAGGGGGTCGCCCAGTTCCCGGTCAGAATTAAATGTGCCACATTGACCTGGCACACCCTAAAGGCCGCCCTAGAGCATCAGACGGTAGAATCAGCGGATGAGTTTGTCAGCAACGAGGAGATCGACTAATGCCCGCCCCTAGTCCTGAGTTTTTTCAGCAAGCCTGTCAATGGTGTGCGATCCTTATGCTTGCCAGTGGTGCGTTTACGGGCTTAGCCTTTGTATTGAATTGGGGTATTCGCTTTCGCTTTGTCGGTATCACCAGCTTTTTGGGCGTACTGACCGGCAGCTTACTGGCCTTGAGCTTTTTCCCAGTGAGTAAAGCCGTGATCCCAGGGGCAGCCAAGTATAATCTGGTTTATGATTTGGCCGGCCCTGAAGTCGTGATCTCCGTCTCTCCAACGATCACTCCCACTGAGCTAGAAGCCACCTTGCTCCAAGCCTCCGAGAATCTATTCTCGCCAGGACGCATGGGGCGGGGAACGGATGATCTAACTATCAAAGTCCGCACGATTCTGCATCAGGAATCAGGCATGTCTCAACTGATTCCCCTCGGCCAAATTCAACGATCTTTGACCGTGCGCGAAGACCCTAACGCTAAAATCACCCTCAATCAGGAAAACTTAGCTGCCCTAGCCACAACGACGTTTGATCCCTCCTCTAGCTAAAATCATAATTGAACGTCAGCTTTCCGAACCGATCAATGGGGATTAAGGGAGAACTGACGAAGTGCTACGTACCGTCCTGCCTATGTCTAAGTCCTTATCTCCCGCTCTATCCTCAACGCTGAATGGTTCCTGTCAAGCCATTGCTCCCCAGCGCATTATTCGAGCGGAGCAGAGTCTGTCTCAATGCGCAGACCTGATCCAGCCCTATGGTCAGCGGCCTCTAGTGGTAGGGGGAGAGCATAGTCTAGCCGTTTTGCAGCCTTATTTAACGGAAGTCTCTGGGTTAGAGCTGTCTGTTGCCCACTACGGCGACGATTGTAGCGAAGCCAGCTTAAAAACATTAGGAGGCGCGGTTACTCGTCATCAAGCCGATGTCATTGTCGGCGTCGGGGGGGGTAAAGCGTTAGACGCAGCCAAACTCCTCGCCCATCGGCATCACTGCCCCGTGATCACTATCCCCACCTCAGCTGCAACCTGCGCGGCTTGGACCGCTTTATCAAATGTGTATTCAGATGCTGGGGCCTTTCAATATGACGTTGGGTTACCCCGATGTCCCGATTTACTGATCCTCGATTACGAGGTCATTCAAACCGCTCCGCAACGCACGCTAATGGCAGGGATTGGCGATGCCTTAGCCAAATGGTACGAAGCGTCAGTGAGTAGCGGTCATTCCCAAGAAACCTTGACGATTGCAGCGGTGCAGCAGGCTCGCGTGTTGCGCGATATCCTGTTGCAAAAGTCGGCGACAGCAATTGCCCAACCGGGTGGTGATGAATGGCGACAAGTGGTAGATGCCACAGTCCTAATGGCGGGGGTTGTGGGGGGCCTCGGCGGTGCCCAATGCCGAACGGTGGCTGCCCATGCCGTCCACAATGGTTTGACCCATCTATCCCCGACCCGCTCTAGCTTGCATGGGGAAAAAGTGGCCTATGGCATTTTGGTGCAGTTGCGTTTAGAGGAACTCCTCCAAAATAATCACTTGGCCACCCAATCTCGCCATCAACTGCTTAAGTTCTATAGGGAGATTGGCTTGCCCATGACCTTAGCCGATTTGGGGATGGAGGATGTATCTCTGAAGCACTTACAAACAGCCGCGCAAGTGGCTTGCCAGCCAGATTCAGATATCCACCATTTACCCTTTACGGTGACGCCGGAGCAGTTGATGGCAGCGATGGTCTCTACCACGAGTCCAATGGCGGATAGTGGCGTGATTCCAGGATCTCCATCGGCAGAGGTTTGCCCATGAGTTTGGATTGGATCAAACCGGCCGCACGACTGAGTGCTTTACCACCCTATGTGTTTGCCCGCTTAGATGAACTTAAAACCTCAGCCCGCCAGCAGGGGCTCGACCTGATTGATTTGGGAATGGGTAACCCGGATGGCCCGCCTCCAGAGCCTGTGATTGAAGCTGCGATCGCAGCCCTGAAATCTCCCAATAATCATGGCTATCCTCCCTTTGAAGGCCATGCGGACTTTCGCCATACCATTACCGATTGGTATCACCGCCGATATGACGTATTGCTCGATCCTGAAATTGAGGCTCTACCGTTACTCGGCTCAAAAGAAGGCTTAACCCACCTTGCCCTGGCCTATATCAATCCGGGGGATGTAGTGTTAGTCCCCAATCCGGCCTATCCACCCCACTTCCGAGGGCCAGCCCTAGCCGGAGCCGAAATTTACGGTTTGCCCTTAAAGGCAGAAAATGACTGGCTGATTGACTTAGGTAGCATCCCTGATCAGGTGGCGGAACGGGCCAAAATTCTCTACTTCAATTACCCTAGTAATCCGACGACGGCTGTGGCTCCCCGAGAGCTGTTTACAGAAATTGTCGCCTTTGCTCGTAAACATCAAATTTTGCTGGTTCACGACCTCTGCTATGCCGAGCTGGCTTTTGATGGCTATCAGCCTGTCAGTCTACTAGAAATCCCGGGAGCGAAGGAGATTGGAGTTGAATTTCATACCCTTTCCAAAACCTATAATATGGCCGGTTGGCGGGTGGGCTTTGTGGTGGGGAACCCCCAAATTATTCAAGGTCTGCGAACCCTCAAAACGAACTTAGACTATGGCATCTTTGCCGTGGTGCAGGCGGCTGCTCAAACGGCTCTCCAACTCCCTGATAGTCATTTACAGGCGGTCCAGCAACGCTATCGAGAGCGACGAGATTTTTTGATTGCAGGGTTGGGTGAGCTGGGCTGGCAGATTCCAAAAACGAAAGCAACCATGTATTTATGGGCACCCTGTCCTGTAGAGATGTCCTCCGCCGACTTTGCCTTAAAGCTGATCCAAGACACCGGAATTGTCATGACGCCCGGCAGCGCCTTTGGTCATCATGGCGAAGGGTATCTGCGGATTAGTTTGATTGCAGAGTGCGATCTCCTTGGTGAAGCGATTCATCGTATTCGCCAATCTCAGATTTGTGGCACTACAACGCCAGCCCCCAGCAACGTTATCAGCCCATCATGAAGGGAAGGTTTCTAACATCTGTGATCATCTGTTGTTTCTCCACTCAGAGCGGCTTCCCTCTGCTATTTGGGAGGAGCCATGACCGTTTCTAGAAGCATCTGTTTAGGATTTTTAGTCGCCATATTAGTGGGAGCGGGCTTACTTCTATTGCCCATCTCAACGGCCAGTGGGGACTGGAATAATCCTGTGATTGCCCTGTTTACCGCCACCTCTGCCGTTTGCGTCACCGGCCATGTGGTGGTGGATACAGGATCCTATTTTTCTCCAATAGGTCAGGTCTTTATCCTCACCCTGATCCAGCTGGGAGGCTTGGGTTATATGGTCTCCACCACATTTTTGCTCTTGTTGCTAGGTCGGAAATTTGGTCTCCGGGATAAAATTGCCCTGCAACAAGCCTTAGATCGCTCCAAATTACAGGGGTCCAATCAGGTGGTTAAATCAATTATCGCCACCATCTTAGTATTTGAGTTAACGGGTATCATCTTGCTGTTTGGGGTGTTTAGCCAGCAGTATGCCACCCCGCTTGCGCTCTGGTATGCCGTATTTCACAGCGTCAGTGCTTGGAATAACGCTGGATTTAGCTTATTCCCCGATAGCCTAAGTAGCTACCAGTTTTCCTGGATGGTGAATCTCACCATTTCGGGCCTCGTGATCATTGGCGGCATCGGTTACGAAGCGATTTTCGAAGTCTATCTGTGGTTGCGAGACCGCCTCACTCGCAAGCAGACACGCACCCTGTTCTCCCTTAACTTTCGCGTGGTAACCAGCACCACCGTAATGTTGCTAACCTTGGGAACCATCGCCTTTTATCTGACTGAATCTCATAATCCCGCCACCTTGCGATCGCTGAGTTGGAACCAACAGTTGATATCGGCTTGGTTTCAGTCCATGACCACCCGCACGGCTGGGTTTAACACCATAGACATCGGCAGGATGACCAATGCAGGGTTATTCCTCACCATTGCCTTTATGTATGTGGGCGGTAGTCCTGGCGGGACAGGCGGTGGGGTGAAAACGACTACTATCAGAGTTTTAAGTAGCTGTACTAAAGCGATTCTTCGGGGCAAAGAGTCCGTCACCATGTACGAACGTCAAATCCCCGTATCCTTAATCTTGAAAGCTGTGGGGGTTGTGGTGGGTTCCATTACTACCATCGTTTCGGCGACAACCTTAATGTCAATCGCCGATCCAGGGGTTGAATTTATCAATATTTTGTTTGAAGTGGTGTCTGCATACGCCACGGTTGGTTTATCCACTGGGATTACGGCTGCTTTATCCGTCAGTTCAAAACTGATTTTGGCAGCCACCATGTATATGGGACGAGTCGGTGTCTTACTCCTGATGGCAGCATTACTAGGTGATCCCCGTCCAAGTACCGTTCGATATCCGGAAGAGTCTTTACTCGTCGGTTAAATCACCTTTGGGCAACAATACTAGCGTTATGGACGTTTACCCGTGAATTTATCATCATTAAGTTTATTTCCAGGTCTAAATAAGAAAAAGCAGCAGTTTGCAGTTATTGGCTTAGGTCGATTTGGCCGGGCGGCTTGCCAGGCACTCCATCAGGCAGGCCAAGAAGTATTAGGAACCGATATTGATGAGAGGCGAGTCGCCGAGGTGGTTAATAACCAATGGGCAGCCCATGCACTCCAGCTCGACTCTACCGATCCAATAGCCCTTAAAGAAGCCGGGATTTACGAATTTGACACAGTCATTATCGCCATTGGCAACTATCTGCAGGAAAGCATTATTACCACGTTGAATGTGAAGGAAGCGGGTGTGGCGAAGGTGGTCGCTAAAGCCTCTTCAGAAGTGCATGGTAAGCTCCTTAAACGGGTCGGTGCTGACCAAGTGGTTTTTCCTGAAAATGAGGCAGGATATGCCTTGGCCCGTGCCCTCACCAAGCCTTCGATTTTAGATCGCTTCGAACTCGATCCTCAACATAGCATCGTTGAAATTGTGGTACCGGAAGAGTTTCACAATAAATCTATGGGTGAGCTGCAGCTCCGGAGCCGTTATGGTCTGAATGTGCTGGCGATCTGTGGCGATCAGAAATTTAATATCAATCCCAGCCCCGATCTCAATTTGCAAAAAGGGTCTGTCATGGTGGTGATTGGAGAAACCAAAGCGATTGATAAGCTGCCGCTCTAACGGGCAATAATGTGAATAGCCTACTGCTTACTTTAGGGATGATTCGTTACCTTGTCTGATCTCCAATCTTTAACTGCTATTCCTCAAGCTTCCCCGGAGTTTAAGTCTGGCTTTGTGGCAATTGTTGGTCGGCCCAATGTCGGCAAGTCGACGTTGATGAATCAACTGATTGGTCAGAAAGTTGCAATTACTTCTCCCGTGGCCCAAACAACTCGCAATCGCCTGCGCGGTATTTTAACGACCCCCTCTGCCCAAATGATTTTTGTGGATACTCCGGGTATTCATAAGCCGCACCACCCGTTGGGTGAGATCTTGGTTAAAAATGCGCAGATGGCGATTCATGCAGTTGATGTTGTGTTATTTGTCGTGGATTGTTCAGCGCCTTTAGGGGGAGGCGATCGCTTTATTGCCCAGTTGCTGACCCAAACGAACACCCCGGTCATTTTGGGACTCAATAAACTCGATTTACAGCGAAAAACCGCGGCGCGGGCCTTGACGTTGGATCAAACCTACAAAACGCTGGCAAAAACGCATCACTGGCCCATTTGTAAGTTTTCTGCGTTGACCACCGCCAAGTTGAATTCGCTACAACGCCAATTGATTCAACATTTGGTGCCTGGCCCTTACTATTACCCGCCTGATCTGGTCACCGACCAACCGGAACGCTTCATTATGGGAGAGCTCATCCGAGAGCAAATTTTGCTGCTCACCCGACAAGAAGTTCCACATTCTGTCGCCATTGTGATTGATCGTGTGGATGAGTCCCCAAAAATTACCCGGATTTTAGCGACCATTCATGTTGAGCGTGGCTCCCAAAAACAGATTGTAATTGGCAAAAAAGGTCAAATGCTGAAAGCAATTGGCACTGAAGCCCGTCAGCAAATTCAAAAGCTGATTGCTGGCAAAGTGTATTTAGAGTTGTTTGTTAAAGTTCAGCCCAAATGGCGGCACTCCAGAATGCATCTGGCAGAACTGGGCTATCAGGTTGAAGCGACCTAGCGTTTAGCCGATTGGGAGGGGTTGCAAGCCTGCCAGACCTCAATCATGGCCTGCACGGCCATTTCCAAGGGAATTTGCTCCAGGGTTTGGCTGTGATGAAATTTTAAGCTAAGCATCAGCTGCTTGTGCAAGACGGAGAGGCGCTGGCGTTCATGGGCAGCTTCGACAACGTCATCATTCATGTGTTCTATGGAGCGAAAGGCATCCGTATGGAATCAGCATTAATGTCGATTGAAAGTCAGTCGTTCAGGCAATTGTGTTTGATGGAAGAGGCGAGATTCTAAAACAAAAACAGAGTCAAATAGCTAAATCATGCTGTTGAACAGAGGAATTGACCCTATGCATCGTTGGCAATTCAAAAACTGCCATTCTTGACAGAGAAAACCACAACACTTTACCCAAGGCACGTATGGAGGCCGAGGAGTTTAACGTATTGTCTAATGCTATTTAAATCAATACTAACTTAGACCTTCTCTGTATGGAAAAGTAACTTTAGATATAAAATCATACAGGTTCTTGGTTCAAATCCATCGCTACAGCTAATGCAGTGTTTGTTGGTTCTCAAGCCGGTTGTTTGACCATTGCCATGACTGTATTGCTGAGTGGGTGATAATGCAGATTTCCACACCTGATTGGGTTAAACATGCTATTTTTTATCAGATTTTTCCCGATCGCTTTGCTTTTCGTCTTCATCCATCTCTACCCTCCCAAGTTCAATGGGAACCTTGGCACTCACCCCCCACTCTTCAGGGGTACAAAGGCGGAAATCTATGGGGCATTATCGATCGCCTTGATTATTTAAGCGATTTAGGGATTACGGCCCTATACTTAACGCCTATTTTTCAATCAGCCTGTAATCATCGGTATCATACCCATGATTATTATCAAGTGGACCCTATCTTAGGTGGGAATGAAGCGCTCTCGGCTTTGTTAACGGCAGCCCATGACCGCCAAATTAAAGTGGTACTGGATGGGGTCTTTAACCATGCCAGTCGAGGTTTTTTCTTCTTTAACGACATCTTAGAGAATGGACCTCATTCTCCTTGGGTGGATTGGTTTCGGGTGGAGGGCTGGCCAGTCGCAGCCTATGAAGGGGATAAAACAGCCAATTATGTGGGTTGGAGCGGGAATCGAGCTTTACCCCAGTTCAATCATGACCATCCCGATGTACGGGAGTACATTATGCGGGTTGCTGAGTATTGGGTGCAGCAGGGCATTGATGGATGGCGGCTGGATGTACCCAATGAAGTAAAAGTACCTGGGTTTTGGCAGGAATTTCGCGATCGCGTTAAGCGTATCAATCCAGAGGCTTATATTGTGGGTGAAATTTGGGACAATGCCCAGCCTTGGTTAGCAGGGGATCAGTTTGATGGCGTTATGAATTATCAATTTCGACAGGCCACCATTGCCTTTGCTGCTGGCTCAAGAGTGGATTTAGCTTACACCACTCAACCCGCCTATGCGCCCTCTCCTGCATTGCAAGCTTCAGACTATGCTGGGCGAATTCAGGAATTGCTGTCTTGGTATCCGTGGGATATTCAGTTGACGCAGTTAAACTTGCTGTCTAGCCACGACACCGCTCGGCTATGGTCGATGGTGCATCAAGATACTCCAAGCATCGTCTTATCTAATTTATTGCTGTTTACCTTTCCGGGAGCACCCTGTATTTATTACGGAGATGAAGTAGGTTTACCAGGGGGCATTGATCCAGATTGCCGTCGCAGTTTTCCCAACGAGGCAGATTGGGATCTCGATCTGCAGGCCTTACATCAGCAGCTAATTCAACTTCGCCAGACTTACCCTGCTTTGCGAACCGGTGACTATCAAGTTCTAAAGGCTACTAAGGAGGGATATGTATTTAGTCGTTGTTTAGAAGATGAAATGCTGATTGTAGCTGTTAACACCAGTTCTCAGGCTATTTCTATAACGCTAGACCTCAAGCTATTGCTCCATCCAGTGTCTACCCTAGAGCCTATTTATGGGAATGCTCAGATCAGCCCATGCACCGCAACTGCTCCTTTGCAGGAAGTCACCCTTAGGTTGTTTCCTCGCCAGGGCAGTATCCTATCTGCTCTCACCTCAGTAAATTGATCTTTGACTAGCGTATTTTCAATTCTGTATCAAGGACGTCAGATTCGTAGAACCAGCTGGGCATCCTAAGTACATGGGGGGACCCCAGTTTCGGGGATGACATGAATGCATCTAAATTCCCGTAAATTAGAAGCCTTATCAGATGGAAGCAATTTTAATGGTTCTAGCTGGATTGCTACTGGGCATCGTTTTCACCCTAGCAATTCTCTATACCTTCTTGGTGGTCCTAGTCTTACCCAGCAGAGCGTCTTTCTCTGCGATTCAGCAGCAGCCGCACCAACTCAAAACTGAAGTTCTCGAACTAAGTGAATTACAGGCGCGAATGGAGCTTAGGCAGTCACAGCCCGTCGAAGCCCATGCTTGGCATAATAACCCTGAGTATTTAGCCTTAAAAGCAGACTTACAGTCTGAATCTCCTGCTTATCGGCATGTCCCTGTTTTTTTGCGGGGATTTATGCCTAAATCATGGAAAAAAGCTTGGCAGTATAGCGAATCGCTCTCGTACATCAATGATTCAATTCCCAAAATTATTTCTAATTGGGATAGTCAAGAGTTTTCTCGTCAATGCACCCCGACTCTATTGAAATCGACTCAGCGCCATGGCCTCGACCAAAGCTTCGCGGATTTGCTGGGACGCTGTGGCAAAATGACGGCCTACCAGGGCATTAAATACTTTGGTTTGGATCATCTACAAGAAGGATCGGGTTGGCAATTTGTGGCCCAAGCAGATTTTGAGCATGGATGGGCAATTATTACTGGCCGTGTTATTTGGCAAGGGCAACGGTGCCGATTGGATCATTTCAGTATCAGTAATGCCTTCTAATCGCTCCCTTTTTAAATGGCGTTGAGGGGCTCCTCGATCGGGATCAAACCTTGAGGGGGACACTCACAACTGCGTCTGTGCCTCCAAGGTCAGTCCTCAAATTCGCGGTCTAAATTACCAATCTTTCCAGGCGAGCTGCTTTTCTGCACCAGCATGGGTTTGCAGAAGAGCTTGATAGGTCGGGCTATCCGCCCATCGATCAATTTCTCGCGCCCGCAACACGGGCAATGGATGAGTGAGTTCCGCCGTGCGGACAGCTTTAAGTAGATTAGCCAGTTCATGATCCATCCGATCGTAGGCGCGGGCTTGATCAATAAAAGCCTCGACGTTTAACTGGGGGGCAAGGGTTGGAGATCCCCCTGCCAGCTTCATTAATACTGAGGCCATCACATTGGCATTTTGGGTCACCAGTAAGCCGGCGCGATCGCAAGTAAATTCTGCGCAACGAACCCAAGCCATCAGCTGCATTTGCAGGTTTTGGGCAATCACGCCGCCCAAAGGAGAGAGTTGGCCAGCCGCTAACACCAACAAGTTTGCAAGGGTGAGATACACCCCATGCTCACATTTGAGATGTCCCAGTTCATGAGCCAATACAGCCTGGATTTCAGCAGGCTCAAGGAGTTCTAACAGCGATGTGTGGACCACAATAAAGGGTTGTTTACCCCGCATTGCCAAGGTATAGGCATTCGGCGTTGGGTGTTGGCGCACATACAATTGCGGGGGTTCAATATCGAGAATATGGCAGGCATCTTGCAAGAGTTGGTGCAAATCAGGCAGCTGCCGTTTGCTCACCAACACACTGGAGCCAATATTCTCCAGATAAAACACCTGCTCAGCCATACTGCCGAGCAAACTTCGAATCAGCCAATCCAGTCCAGGCAATCGCTGAAGGGTTTGGGTCGCTTCTAGATCGAGAGGATGACGGAATTGAGCAGATTGCAACCCAATTAAGGGAATTTTTGAGGTCGCCATTACATTCAAAGTTAACGGAATAGGTAGGTCTAATTGTATTGTGGCATTAGTGCTCGTGGACGAATTAAGCGCTGTAATGGCCTCAATGACTTGACAGAATCTAGGACTGCTTAGGTGCAGGGAATATCTTGGTATTTGTATTGCTGAGGACTGCTCAAGTGTATGAGCCATCAGGGTATATTGAGAAGACTAACAGCATCAGCCTCAAACTCGACATACAATCGATGGTGCGTTTAACTGACCCAGACCTAAGATTTGGCCCAGCGAGAATGTCATCTCATGATGGCTCTTTGTTGCAGATGTGACGGATGTGTTAAGAGTATGCGGATTCGAAGCTGAATCTGTTAGTTTGAAAGGGGCAATCGCTTGCTCCTATTTTATTTCGCGACTTAAATAACAGTAAACAATACGCCTGTGGCTCCAATTAAAAAACGAAATCAACAAAACCAACCCAATATCAACGAACGCATCCGCTTCCCTAAAATTCGCGTAGTCGATGCAGATGGGACTCAACTGGGTATTATGGCTCCCAGCGAAGCAATGGAAATTGCGGATGAGCGAAATCTAGATTTGGTCCTGGTTAGTGACAAAGCGGATCCACCCGTATGCCGAGTTATGGATTACGGGAAATTTAAGTTTGAGCAAGAAAAGAAAGCTCGGGAAGCAAAGAAAAAGCAGCATACTTCCGACGTGAAGGAAGTCAAAATGCGCTACAAAATTGACACCCATGATTATGAAGTTCGGGTCAATCATGCCAAGCGCTTTCTCAAATCCGGAGATAAGGTCAAAGCAACCGTTACGTTTCGGGGACGAGAAATTCAGCATTCTCATCTAGCCGAAGCTTTACTCAAGAAAATGGCCAATGATTTGTTGGACTTTGCAGAGATTCAGCAAGCGCCCAAGCGAGAAGGCCGCAATATGATTATGTATTTATCTCCCAAGAAATAGCGCTAGAGATATATCACAGCTTTTATGGTCCGTCTGTTTGGGTTTAAAGGGGCTGGCCTCCCACTTGGACCCATTCATGGAGTTCATACTCAACGCAACGGTTCAAGATGAGCGGATCCTGCTGGACGATCGCTTGGGCTTCTTCGTAAGACTGGGCTTGAAAAATTAACATCCCACCCGCACTCTCTCGCCAATAGCCCGTTTTAGGATGATGGCCCTGAGCATCTAGGGTTTTGATGTAGGCCAGGTGAGCGGGCACATATCGGTCAAATGTGGCCTTATCGACAATGCCCCGTTCGATCTTGATATACCAGGACATATCTTAAAGATATTTCTGCAAAATCAGAGAAAGCTGCTCCTTAGTCTTAACTGGAGCTTTATCCAAGGGGGTGAAGATCGCGTGTTTCAAAGCATTGTGGGCCTTGGAGGCCGGGGGTGACTGGCTAAGTCGTTTAATGGTCTCTTGAATCACACTTTGGGCATTACTCGCATTTTTGTGAAGGTTACCGATAATCATTTCCACCGTAACGCTGTCATGTTCAGGATGCCAACAGTCATAATCCGTGACTAGGGCCAAGGTTGCATAGGCAATTTCAGCTTCTCGAGCCAGTTTAGCCTCTGGCAGATTGGTCATCCCAATCACGGTGCCACCCCAACTGCGATATAAGTTAGATTCTGCTTTGGTGGAAAAGGCGGGGCCTTCCATACAGACGTAGGTGCCTTGACGATGAAGGGTGACATCGGGGAGATTCAGGGATGCGATCGCATCGCCTAACACCCCTGCCAATGCCCCACAAACCGGATCCCCAAAGCCAATATGGGCCACAATGCCATTGCCAAAGAAGGTAGACACTCGATTCTTGGTGCGATCGATAAATTGGTCCGGCACCACCATATCTAACGGTTTCGCTTCTTCCTTGAGAGATCCAACCGCTGAAGCAGAGATTAAATACTCCACACCCAAAGATTTCATAGCATAGATATTGGCCCGAAAGGGCAGTTCACTGGGAATGAGATGATGATTCCGACCATGGCGAGCGAGGAAAGCAACCCGTGCTCCCTCTAAGGTGCCGACAATCAGCGCATCAGACGGATCACCAAACGGCGTTTTAATTTGAACTTCTTCTACGTCCGTCAGAGCCCCCATGTTATAGAGGCCACTGCCGCCAATAATTCCAATTTTTGCCTGAGCCATATCCAGTACTAGTGAGTATTCAATCCTTTCGTAGTGTACTGGGAAAATCAGTTGCAACAACTAGTTTTGTCACTCGGATTCCTACATCATCGCCGATGGAGTGGGAGAACCTACTCTCAGATAACTTTTCCTCAAACGTGGGTAAACTAGCGCTGAATTAAGTATGTCGTAAAGGTATTGAGTTAAAAATGGCGATTAATCAACCATTTAACGTCCCCTTCAAGCCCATAATTATCTTTTGTATTGTCAGCCTGTTATGTGCATGTTCATCTTCAACGGATCAAAGTGCGTCAGAATCCAGTAGCCCTACAGCAAGTTCAGCTGATCAGAGTGCTCCTCCTTCACCCGCAGACGCTCAAACCGACCTTGTTAATAAGGCTAGAAATACACAGGCAAAGGTTGAGATAGGCACATTGTTAAGAGGACAACAAGCCTATCAACTGGAGAATGGAAAATTCACTACAGATCTCAGTGCTTTAGGTGTAAACATTGAGCTGGAGTCAGATAACCACATCATTGTAGGGATAGAGGCCGGCGAAACAGTAGTTACCATGAAAGCGACTGCGAAAGAACAGGGCCTCAATAGCTATGCAGGTGGTGTTTCCAGTGTAGATTCAGTATCAGAAAGAATTTTGTGTGAGAGTAATCAGCCCAGCCAAGATATTGAACCCCCCACATTCGAGGAGGGAGCTTGGGCTTGTGGTTCAGATTCCCAGAAAGTAGAGGGTTAACACATCAAAAATCAGGGGTTACCCATATGGCAACACCCCTGATTTTTGGTTCCCGATATTGTGGCGAGTTTATGCTGCAGCCCAATCCTGCGGCTTTAAAAAAGTCTCATACAGTTCTGCTTCAGGCGTATTGGGTTCGGGAGAATAAGCATACTCCCAACGTACCAATGGTGGTAGTGACATCAAAATCGATTCAGTTCGACCATTGGTTTGTAGGCCAAAAATCGTGCCTCGGTCATAGACCAAGTTGAACTCTACATAACGACCCCGCCGATAGAGCTGAAAATTACGCTCGCGGTCACCATATGCGGTATCTCGGCGGCGTTCAATAATTGGCACATAGGCGGGCAAAAAAGCATTGCCGCAATCTTGGGCAAAGGCAAATAGTTCATCCCAAGACCGTTGAGGTAGCGTATCGAGCTGATCGCTATGCTGAGCTGCAATCCCTTCAGCATGAGGGCCACGATAGAGCGCCCCTATACCATCTTGATAGTCGAAGAAAATGCCACCCACTCCCCGCATTTCTTGCCGATGCTTCAGATAGAAGTACTCATCACACCAAGGCTTGAAGGTGGAGTAATACTCAGGATGATGGCGATCGCAGGCGGCTTTCATCGTTTGATGAAAATGGACCACATCTTCCTTAAACGGATAGTAAGGGGTTAGATCAATGCCACCCCCAAACCACCACACGGGGCCTGCTTCAAAATACCGATAATTCAGATGCACCGTTGGCACATAGGGATTGCGCGGATGCAGCACCATCGAGGTTCCCGTTGCATAAAACCGGTGGCCTGCGGCTTCTGGCCGTTGTTTAAGAATCGAAGGAGGCAAATGATCGCCCCAGACCTCGGAGTAATTAACGCCCCCTTGTTCGAGGAGGTCACCTTCTCGAAGGACGCGTGAGCGGCCACCACCGCCTTCCGGTCGGTCCCAGGAATCTTCTTGGAAGGTGCTTTTACCATCCAACGCTTCGAGCTTATCGCAAATACTGTCCTGCAAGCCTCGCAAAAATTTTCCCACCTGCTCTTTAGAGTCTGAGGGGGGTGGAGGAGCATTTTTTACCGCTGAGGGAGTGGTTGAAGATGCGGTCATGGGAGGCCTCTAGAGAAATAAGGGCTGAACTTCAGGAGCGCACGCTTGTCTCCTTGCAGGAGAGCGCTGAGCCAACCCGGTTGCTTTAACTACTCTAAAACGATTTGGACCAATGGAGAATAGGGGATTCGAACCCCTGACCTCTGCGGTGCGATCGCAGCACTCTACCAGCTGAGCTAATTCCCCGAGAAACGCGGGCAATGGCCGCGTCAGAATATTTTAGTGAGTCCGTTTTTGTGCTGTCAATTGAAGAGCAGGCCCTCACTGACCAACCAACCCGTTTAGTAAACAGAAAATGAATCCACAACCCGCTGGAACACAGGCTCTACTTTGGTCCAACGAGATTCTGGGGTAGAAAGGCTGAGGGTAAACAGCTTACCCCGGCGGACCACTACGGTCGAAAGATTATGGCGCTTGCCGATGGGTAAATCAACCGTATATTCGAGGGCGTAATAGACTTTCTCATCTTCCGTCCGGGAGGCGGCCGCCAATAAGTCCGCTTCTTGACCCGACTGAGATGGTGCAATCACCGCATTCAGGAGGGTGCGAGCGACATCCGTTGGATCCCCTAGATCGGTCAACTGCGTGTCACTGGTAATATCACTCACCACGACACTGACATTTTCGGTTTCTTCGATCAGGTCGTGAAACACAACGTCAGAGCTTCCTGGCACTTTGATGGGTGCCCAGCCGTTCGGGTACATAAACGTATAGCCATCAATATTGTCTGCATAAGCTTGCAATCCGGCTGTATCAGACGCGCAGGCTTGTAACGTCAGACTTAAGATGATGAGTGCAAGTGCTGCGATTCTTTTGAACATGTTACGTGTCCTTAACCCGTTTTCCTTTGCTTGTAGACAAATTTGATACAAATAAGTGTGTTTATTGTCGCATTGGGAGGAGCGTTCTCTCTATCAATTGCAACAAGATGTTCACGCCTCTGGTCCCCCAGGTTCACTCTCAGGGCCGAAAGAACACCAGTCTGGGCAATGAGCGTTCAAGTCCCAGCCAAAGGGATGAATCGCACAGACCAGAACAGAACGGTTTTCCTTGCTCATTCCGTAGGTTTTGCCATGGTAATTGGCACAGGTATGGCAAACACCGTTTACCTTTTCCAACGCCACCCCAAAGCCGACTTGCGATCGCAGAATCTGGCGCTGTCGATCTTGGCGCTGCCATTGATGGTGGAGGGATTTAAACCAAGCCTGATTGGCATGGTGGGAAGGATTATGTTGCTGCATACCGTCCGAGCCAATTTCGCTATGATTTCTATTGTGACGTTGAAAGCAACATCCGTGGGTAACAAGTTGAGGTGAAGGGATGCGGCGGTATCTGAGCGTTTGGAAATTGTTCTGGGCAACGACGATTGCCGCAGAGATGGAGTATCGCTCTAACTTTGCGATCTCAGCTCTGAGCAGTCTGGGCAATCTTGCTGGTAGTCTATTCGGCCTGTCTTTGTTTTACCGCACGGGATACACCTTCCAAAATTGGAACTGGCATGAAGCCCTCGTTGTATTGGGTATCTTTACCCTCCTTCAAGGCTTTTCAGCCACCTGCTTGGTGCCCAACTTGAACCGGATCGTTCGTCATGTCCAGGAGGGCACCCTGGATTTTATTCTGCTCAAACCCATCAGTAGCCAATTTTGGTTATCGACCTATTCCGTCTCACCTTGGGGCCTGCCCGATGTCATGTTTGGTCTTGGCCTCATTGGCTACGCCGGGTTCCATCTGGGGCTCAGTTGGCAGAATTATGCCCTTGGGCTAGGGCCACTCCTGTGTGGCTTTCTGAGCCTCTATAGCTTGTGGTTTATTTTGGGGGCCACTAGCATTTGGTTTGTCAAAATCTATAACGTTACCGAAGTGCTGCGGGGACTAGTGGAAGCTGGACGCTACCCAGTTGTCGCTTATCCAACCGCCTACCGTTTCTTTTTCACCTTTATTATCCCGGTCACATTTTTAACCACGGTTCCCGCGCAGGCCATGCTCAACCGCGCCACTTGGAATTGGAGTATAGGCGCAGGTTTACTAGCAATTGCTTTATTTGGCTTGTCGAATCGATTTTGGCAATTTGCCCTGCGGTTTTACACGAGTGCATCCAGTTAGCATTCAATCCACGACCACTGGATTGGCTAAAGCCCGAACCTCAACCATGGCAGCTAATACGCCTCCTACTCCGGAAGCCACTAGGCCAATGATCGTCCCCACTTGAGTCCAATTGATGGCAGCAAACGGCCAGACAATACTACAAATAGCAATGGGTGCTAACACTAAGCCCACGGATAAGTTGATCGCCCCCAGCAAGAAGCTGGCTTTGACCGTGAGCGCCTGCCAACCTGCTGTAGTGTCTTGGTTTACTCGACCCGCAATCGCCTTGACCAATGCGCCCATCCCGATCACACATCCCATTCCCGTGACCACCGCCATGGTGGTCCCTGCTGAGAGTTTGGTTGAACCGACTAAAGCGCCAATCGTGGCACCCAGGCTCATCGTGACGATGGTCCACACAACCCACAGTAGACCATTCTTATAGTTTGTAGCCATTTCTTCGATGATGTCTTACGGTTCCATTTTCCCTTAATACGGCTTTCTTATGGATAAAAGGTCAATTCCGGCAATCCCAGGGTTTCTGGCCAGCCCATTATCAAATTCAAACATTGAACCGCTTGGCCCGCTTGACCCTTCATCAAGTTGTCAATTGCTGAAATTACGATCACCCGTCCTGTTCGTTGATCAACCTCTATCCCCAAATAGCAAAGGTTGGTCCCATAGGCCCATTTCGTATAGGGATAGGTGCTACTGGGCAATACTTTGACCCAGGGCGCTTTGCGATAAAACGCGCTAAAGATGGTGATTAAATCCTCCCGCACCAGTCCTGGATCCCGCATGGTGGCATAGACCGTTGCCAAGATTCCTCGGGTCATAGGAGCTAAGTGAGGCGTAAATTGAACCGTCACTTCTTGACCCGCGAGGTCACTACTGATCTGTTCAATTTCAGGCGTATGGCGATGATGGGCAACACCATAGGGGCCAATGCTGTCATTGGCTTCTGCCAAGAGTAGATGAGTTTTGGCTTGACGGCCTCCCCCAGACGTCCCTGTCTTAGCATCAATAATGGCGCTATTAGGTTCGATTAAACCCTGTTTTAGCAGGGGGGCTAAAGCTAGTAAGCTGGCTGTTGGAAAACATCCTGGACAACCGACAAGCTGAGCCGTTGTAATGGCCTGTCGATAGATTTCTGGTAAGCCGTAGACAGCAGTAGCAGCAAGGTCACGATCTTGACGCTTGGTCCCGTACCAGTCTTCATAGGTATCCAGATTGGCAAACCGATAATCAGCGGACAGATCCAAGACTTTGCAGCCTCGCTCAACCAAAGTCGGGGCAATCTCTGCCGCCAAGCCATTCGGAAGGGCCAAAAAGACCACCTTTGTCCGTTCAACGACGTTTTCTAAATCAATCGATTCTACTTTGAGATCTTGCTTAAACCCTAGGTGGGGGTAAAGCTCTACAAAGGGACGTCCTGCACTACTGTTGCCGCCTAAATAAGCCAACTGGACCTGGGGATGTTCCAGCAATAGGCGAACCAGTTGGACCCCACCATACCCAGATGCACCAATAATGCCAACTGGAATATCTTCCTGAGAACCCATATTCATTACTTCCTCAGAGGTCAGTCATACAAACGGTTAATGTAGTTCAGGCTTCCCAAAAATGGCGATGATGATATCGATCACCCCCTTGATTGATATCGATCACTGCATTGAATAGCATTGACTGCATTAGTTCATATTTGCTGCATTGTAGTACCAAATACCCCTTTCATCGGGTTTTGTTGAATCGAAGGATTCTGTGTGAACTACCGTCTTCACCCCTTAGAATTAAGGAGAAGATGTTAAAAAACGTTACGGTACCGTCACTTGAATCCCCACGCTACACCGACAGACTCTTTTGAATTTGACTCCATTGAAGATGCCCTTGCGGAGTTTAAAGCGGGACATGCCATTGTCGTGGTGGATGATGAGAATCGGGAGAATGAAGGCGATCTGATCTGCGCAGCTCAATTCGCCACGCCGGATATGATCAATTTTATGGCAGTGGAAGCGCGGGGGTTAATTTGTCTGGCGATGACGGGGGAACGGTTAGACGCATTAGAACTGCCGCTGATGGTTACGAATAACACCGACAGAAACCAAACTGCCTTTACCGTCAGTATCGATGCCTCTCCTCATCTGGGTGTGACGACCGGCATTTCAGCGGAAGATCGGGCTCGCACCATCCAAGTCGCAGTTAATCCAGATTCCTTACCCACAGATTTGCGACGACCTGGGCATATTTTCCCCTTAAGAGCCCGCTCTGGCGGCGTCTTACACCGAGCAGGCCATACTGAAGCGGCGATTGATTTGACCCGGTTATCAGGGTTATACCCAGCGGGTGTGATTTGTGAAATCCAAAATCCCGATGGGTCGATGGCTCGCCTACCGCAACTCAAAGACTATGCCCGTGAACATCAGCTAAAAATCATCAGCATTGCCGATTTGATTAGCTATCGGCTTCAGCATGAACGGTTTGTTCATCGAGAAACGGTTGCTGAGATGCCCACTGAGTTTGGTCAGTTTCAAATTTATGCTTACCGAAATCAGCTCGATCACAAGGAACATGTCGCCATTGTTAAAGGTGATCCTAAACAGTTTGGGCAACAGCCCGTGATGGTGCGGATGCACTCCGAATGCCTCACCGGAGATGCTATCGGCTCGCTGCGCTGTGACTGTCGGATGCAGCTCCAGGCTGCCCTCAAAATGATTGAGAATGTGGGGCAGGGCGTCGTAGTGTATTTAAGACAAGAAGGCCGCGGGATTGGGCTCGTCAATAAACTGAAAGCCTATTCCTTGCAAGATATGGGTCTCGATACCGTAGAAGCGAATGAAAAGTTAGGATTTCCAGCCGATTTACGAAACTACGGTGTAGGGGCTCAAATCCTTAACGATCTGGGGATTAAAAAAATCCGCCTGATTACCAATAATCCTCGTAAGATAGCAGGGCTCAAAGGTTATGGGTTGGAAGTTGCCGATCGGGTCCCTTTGCTCATCGAAGCCAACACCTACAATACGACTTACTTAAATACCAAGGCAGAAAAGCTAGGCCATATGCTTTTGCAAACCTACCTGCTAACGATTGCGATTCGATGGCAGGATGAACCCCTAGATGTGACTCAACGCTACGACCGTCTTGAAAAACTGCGCCATTTGGCAGATAATCAGCATCTTTTGTTACAAGAAGAGGCCCGTCCAGTTGGAATTGCACTGTTCGAAGGCCAGTCCCTAATTGGCCATTTGGGTTTGGATCAACCTAATGTTGCCGCTGCGGATTGGTATGAGCAAAAAGGACATCCTTACCTTGAAGCTGTAGCTCGCATATTCGAAGATTTACAGTCTTGGCCCAATATTGCAGGGTTCGAATTCCTGATTTCTTCAGGAACTGACCCCCTGAAAAATCTCCAAGTCAAGCTCGATCGCAAGACGGTGGATGCGAGTCAATTATCCTTAGCCCTTGGTCATGCCCTGGAAACACAAACCATTTATAGCGTGTCTTCCCGCTCATAATCTGGTTATGCTGCTCCAGTGACTACCATTGGCACGCCCCCTGCGGGTGTAAAGGTAATTCCCCGGCGAACGGGTTGAATGGGTTTTGGGCTAACTAGTTGTAGGCTGGTTTGTTTGAGGATGGTCGCCAGCACTAATTTCATCTCAAATAAGGCAAACGCGTACCCTACACAGCGACGGTTACTCCCGCCAAAGGGGAAATACTCATAGGGTGAAAACTGGCGTTCCAAAAACCGTCCAGGCCAGAAGGTATGGGGATTAGGGTAGAGCTCTTCGCGGTGATGAACCAGATAGATACAGGGGGTCAGCATGGCACCCACAGGCAGATCGTAGCCCATGACTCGTAGAGGCTGTTTGAGAGTGCGGCTAAAGGTAAACAACACCAGGGGATAAATTCGCAACGTTTCTGAACAGACTGCGCTGAGATAGGGTAGCTTGGCAATCTCACTTGGGTCTGTATCTGGAGTGATATCCCTTAACTCTGCTAGTAATTTCGTCCGCACTTCGGGAACCTGATGAATCCAATAGAAGGCCCAAGCCAATGCTGAAGCAGTGGTTTCATGGCCAGCGAAGAGCAGTGTCATGAGCTCGTCCCGTAATTCAGCATCGCTCATGGGTTCCCCCTGTTCATCTCGGGCCGCAAGGAGCAGGCTGAGAATATCTTGCCCTAGGGGCTGCTGACGCCGTCCCTGAATTTCGGCGAGCAGTAGAGCATTAATGGCTTGCCGACGCCGTAGAAATTTCCCCCATAAACTCCAAGGTCCTAAGTCTTTTTGCAGCCCGGTGAGAAAGAGATGGCTAGACCCCAAGGGCGTATCGAAGGTATGGAGCATCTCGTCCAGGAGCTGACGCAGCTGCTGAAAGCGCTCATTATTATTAATGCCAAAGATGGTTCGCAGTATGACCCGAAGGGTAATTTCTTGGGTAGCCGAGCGCATCACAAAGGGCTGATTTTGGGACCATTCTTGTGAGACTTGAGTTGCGATCGCACATATTGCTTCACCATAGGCCCGCATTCGTTCGCCATGAAAGGTCGGCATCATTAGCTTTCGTCGTTTTTGATGGGCTTTGCCTTCTAAGAGGATAAGACCCTGATCGCCCGTAATCGGAGAGATAATCTGGTTGCCGCTCACACTGTCAAAGTAGTTGGGGTCAGTCGTAAAGACTTGCTCAATGGCCTTAGGGTGGTTGAGCAGAATAAAGGGAGGGAAGCCCCAAGACCGCCCTACAAAAATGTCGCCATGCTCAACATGGGCTTTCTCCAGATAAGGAATGGGATTAACAATGCTTTGAAGGGTTTGGAGCCATATAGGAGACTGTACCTCTGGCAGAGGGGAGGAAGGATGGGGGGCAAGAGTGGGCGCTGTTGCAGTCATCTTTATTTCTCCAAACTAAGAATAGGCTAACCTTGATACCACTCTTATGGCATTTCCCAATTTGCCCTAGGGAAGATCAGAACGTTAAGCAGAAACTTAAGCAGCATTGAGCACTGTGACTGGAGTGCGATCGCAAATCTGCTATCAATTCGTTTGATTTCACACACAGAATACCGCTGTTTTCAACACGTTCTAAAGCAGCCTAGATGCTCCAGGTTGAAACCAGTCCAGCTCCAACCCTTTCGCCAGTAATATTTCTGAGGTAGGCTGGGGCGGGAAAGGAATCTGTCCTGCTTGACACATATGGTCAGCAAGCGTCTGGGCATAGCGATGGGCAAAGGCTTCTTTATCTTGCGAGGGCTTAGAGTCAAACGCCTGATTAAGACGGGCATCTTCAGCATCGCTATTGGTATCAAGACCTGGGCGAATAACGCTTTGCATCCAATCCACATAATGTCCAATTTCATGAAATAGGGTTCGAAAGAGAACCGTATTACGAACTGACTCATACGTTCGGTGGATCGTGTAATCCCGTCGTCCTTTTTCGATCCGATGACCATCAGCTTCTAATCGAGCCAGTTCATCTTGCGAGTCAGGTTGCAGTGAGAGGGGCCACCGTAAGGTTTGCTTAAGATTATGGGCTTCAATACAAACCGCAGGTCCTGAATAAGATCCAGGCGTCGCATAGTAAAGGAAGCGACCCCAGACTGGATGGAGTTGATCTTGTTTACGCGTCGGTTGACGGAAGATGATCAACTCCAAGCCCTCCAGATCAGACTGGGGAACATAGTCTAAAACAGACATCACATCTGTAACAGTACAGGGATAAAAGCACTCCGGGCGGGGCGGTTCCAACAAAAACGTCAGCTCATATTCGCCAATCTTTTCCTGAATCACAATAGGCTTGTGAAGGACTTCCCAAAACACCCGATCATCCGGCCATGATTTCGGAATCACCAAATGATTATTCTGACCATATCCTTGCTTTGATGTACCAATATTGCGATTACGGCGGGTAGGATTCCAACCTCTATGCATCTAATGCTCCTTAGTCTTCGTCCATGGTAGCCTTCGCCCCCAAAAAACTTGCGGCTAGCATCAAAAAAGCCCCCGATGAATCGGGGGCTTTTTTGATTAAACTTTATCGTTTGAAGTTATTGTCTACAGAGCGTTACCGCGAGGTAGAACTTCTTCAGGGAAGATGAAGTTTTCATGGATTTGGTCTTGGGGTGCCATCCAAGCACGTAGACCTTCGTTCAACAAGATGTTCTTGGTGTAGAAGGTTTCGAACTCAGGGTCTTCAGCAGCCCGGATTTCCTGGCTGACGAAGTCATATGCACGCATGTTGAGCGCAATTCCCACC
>NZ_JANQOP010000083.1 GCF_028285745.1 Acaryochloris sp. IP29b_bin.137
ACGTTTTGGGACAAAGCGTCTCAAGCTGGGTTTACCCAGCAGATTGTTCAATGCTGGGACCAGACCTCGAATCTGGCGTTTATCCCCGTTGATGCCAGGCATCTAACCCCAGCCCAGCACCACGACATTCGGGCAGCCTTGCAAGAGCCGACTATATTTTCCCCAGAATGGCAACCCATTCCCACGGGATGGCGAATTGAACCGCGACCAACGGTGTTAGAACATTCACAGGTTGGCTGGCTGGTGGCGATCAGTCTCCTACTGCTACCGACCCTACTTGCGGTGTGGTTTGCCAATAGCTTTGCAGCAGTTGCCGATCCTCTGATGCAAGCGCTGATCCAGCCTCTGGTAGGCGTTCTGGCTAACATACCTCTGTCTTTGCCCAGGGAAATGCTGATTGGGCGTTATGGCTTGCTGACCATGGGGCCGTTGTTATGGGTCTGGGCTGTGCCGACCGTCATTCTCTATGCGTTATGTCTAGGAACTTACAAGGCCAGTGGCTTGGTAGAGCGGATTACGGTTGCTCTCCATCCACGGTTGCGCCCCTTGGGTTTATCTGGACGGGATCTGGTGCGGGTCGTGATGGGATTTGGCTGTAATGTGCCAGCAGTGATCAGTACCCGTGCCTGTTCGAGTTGTGCTCGCAAAACTTGTATGTCGGCGATTGCCTTTGGTTCCGCCTGTTCGTATCAATTCGGTGCCACCCTGGCGGTGTTTAGTGCAGCCCATCGGCCTAGTTTGGTGATTCCCTACCTGGGTTATCTCACTGTGACAACGCTGATCTACACTCGCTTGCTTGCCCCCAAGTCGGCTCGTTCTCGCCACAACCGGTTGATGATTGAACACCGCACGTTTTTGGAAAGACCGCGCTGGGCCACTATCTGGCGAGAAACCCAAGGCACGCTGCATCAGTTTTTTACCAATGCCATTCCCATTTTTGTGGCCATTACCTTGATCGCATCGATGTTAGATCAGCTGAGTCTACTGACTGCTACTGCATCTATAATTCATCCCCTAATGCAGATCTTTCGCCTCCCTCCAGAAGCAGCCTTGCCCATGATTTTGGCCTCTATTCGCAAAGATGGTCTGCTGCTCTTTGCTGAACCTGAAACTCTCTCTGCTCTCACACCACTGCAGATTCTCACAGGGGTCTACCTGGCAGGTGTCTTGTTGCCTTGTTTGGTCACAGCCCTGACGATTGCCAGAGAACAGTCTCTCCGATTTGCACTGACGCTAATGGGTCGTCAGGCAATCGCGGCAACTTGCTTCTCCTTGATTTTGGCTTGGGGCGGGTATTGGTGCTCAGGTGCATTAGCCCACGAGGTATACCCCTCATCGACATCATCTGACCCGCGTCAATTCCATGCCATGACTGACCTGTCTAGTCGACGAGCTAGAACGGAAACTTACGCAAATACAGAATTTTCAAGTTTTTTACCACGCCCTAGACTTCTTGGGTCTGTGCCAAAACGGATTGAAGTAGGGGGTTCAGCCCTATGAAGCACCGGATTTACCCCCTGGATCGTATTGCCATTACTGTAATGGCCGTTCTCACCATCTTGATCGGCTTGATCATCATGGGGGGTGACCATGCGGTACCCATTGTTCGAGACTTTAGTTGGCAAGAGAAACGGGTTGGCATGGAAGATACCGCTTTTATCTTGTCGTTTAATCGGACGATGGATTGGCCCAAGGTCGAAGAAAACCTGACCTTAACCCCTGAGTTGCCGGGAAAATTGAGCTGGTCAGGCCGACGACTGGCCTATACACTGACTGAGCCCATGCCTTATGGGACTCAATTCAAAGTCCAGCTGAGCCAAGTGGAGGAAGTTGGCCAGAGTCCCAATGTCCAGCCCAAGGTGATGCAGCCGTTTTCGGGGACGTTTCGGAGTCGAGATCGCGCCTATGTCTACATCGGTGTGAATGGGGAAGAATCAGGCCGGCTCATTCTCCAGAATTTAACCCAAGACCAAAAAACGATTCTGACCCCTGCTGACTTAGTCGTCACAGAATTTAAGCCGTATCCCTATGGCGATCGCATTTTATTCTCTGCTACGGCCAAGCGTCTTGTCTCTGAAGGAGAGTTTAACCCCAAGCTCTACACGGTCACGACAGGTTTACAGGCCAATCCCCCTGATCTAAATAACAGTTCTCAACAACCCCCAGGCGAGATTGAACAGGTCTTGGATAATCGGCAATATCAAATTCTCAAATTCGACTTAGCTGTAGACGGCAGCCGAATTGTTGTCCAGCGGGCACTGAAAGAAGGGGCGGGCTTAGGCCAGGTCAGTCTTTGGCAACTCCCCATAGGCAAATCGATCCAACTATTAGAGAAGGTCGAAGGAGGCAATTTCTTGATTGCCCCAGATAGTCGATCCCTCGTGATTGCCCAAGGACAAGGACTGGCTATCTTACCCCTAGAAGGCAGTGAGAATGATCAGCCCTTGGAGTTTCTGCCCAAATTTGGGATGGTTTTAAGCTTTGCAAGAGATGGATCAGCCGCTACGATGATCAAGTTCAACCCCGATTTCACTAAGTCTTTGTTCTTAGTCACGACTCAGGGGCAGCAAACCGAACTGCTCAAGACAACCGGCTCAATTCTCAGAGCGACCTTTGATCCCAAAAAACAGTTCCTTTATTGCTTGCTGACTCAGGTTAGCTCTGGCGAAGAGTATATAGAAATCCCATACCTGGCCACGATTGACTTAGCCACTCAAAAAGAAACTCGGCTCTTAAATCTACCCAATCAGCGTGATACAACTATGGCCCTCGCTCCAGATGGTTCAGCGTTGCTATTCGACCAAGCGATTGAAGCGAGTCCCGACTATCCAGAGAGTTCTCAGACGAACCAAGGCAGTTTAGTGACCACCAGTAATCTTTGGATCTTGCCCTTAGACAGTAGTAATCAGCAACCTTCTTCTGTTGGCTCAGGTATTGATCCACAATGGTTACCGTGAGGGCCACAATTACTCCTCTGCAATTGCCTGAAGTAGCTGCATTCCTCTGGTCGTTAACCCAAACAGACTGCCTAGGGGGTAGGGGTAAATCGTAATATTGACGGTCTTTCAAGAACGGCTGCTATCATAAAATGAGAATGATAATCATGTCCGATAGTCTTGTGATTTGCCAAAAAATTGTTCTCATTCCAGGTGCAATAAGGAGTTGAGCATGCCAGAGAAACTAACCCCTCATCAGCGGCGCGTGTTGGAAGTCCTCTTTTCCACACCCCAAGAATTCTCTGCTCAAGATCTGCACCAAGAGTTAAAAAAACAGCAACAAAGAGTGGGGTTGGCAACCATTTACCGTGCCCTCAAGGTTCTCCAACAGCATGGCAAGGTGCAAACGCGTACTTTGACGAATGGTGAAGCAGTCTATAGTATTGCCTCTGCTCATCGGCATCATCTGACTTGTGTCAACTGTGGCATTTCCATGCCATTGCTGAACTGTCCAGTCCACGAGTTAGAACAAGAGCTTGCCCAAACCCAGAAATTTCAAGTCTTTTACCACACCCTAGAATTCTTTGGTCTATGCCAGAACTGCGCTGAAGTGGGGGCTTTAGCCTGAATAGAGGGACTTAGGTGAGCCTCAAGTAAAATATAGGTGCTCAAAGTGCTGAGAGTCGGTTCTTAACCTCTAAAACAGCGGTAGATCCAGGGTAAAACCTGGCAATATCTCTTCTTCTGACAGTTGAGTCGGCAGCGATTTTATCTCTACATCCTGCCCTGGTTGATAAATTTCTACTTGCTGATCCTGTGGATTGATTAGCCAACCGAGCCGAACACCATTTTCTGCATATTCCTGCATTTTTGCTTGTAGCACATCTAAGGCATCGGTCCGAGACCGCAACTCAATCACAAAATCGGGGGCAAGGGGTGGAAATCGTTCTTGTTCTTCTTTTGAGAGGTTATCCCAGCGACTTTGTTCGACCCAGGCCACATCCGGTGATCGTTTCGCGCCATTAGGCAATTGGAATACCGTTGAAGAACTAAATACCCGACCCAAGCCAGAGGCATCATTCCAGTTCCATACTTTTGCACCCAACGACATTTCTCGATCGCCACTTAAACCGCCAACTGGAGGCATAACGATTAGATCTCCCTGTGCGGTCATCTCAAAGCGCAGTCCTTCATTTTGACGACAAATATTGTAAAACTGCGCTTCAGTTAATGCTGCTTTTGAGGCATTAATTGTTAGCGTTTCCATAATTGTTACCCAGCCTAATCGGCAGTTTACAAAGTCGCTCGTGTCCTGATTCTAATTGAGAAGTGTTTGCGATCGCGACTGCGCCTCTAGAGCAAGGTAACCCACCACCTGGATTTCTCACCAGCCCTAGATTAGTTTGCCTATAGACTTCTGCACGGTTTGCAGAGAATTCTTTCAAACAACACACTCTGTATTTTGGTTTAGCTTCGGTGTCGTTGAAATCTAACGTTTCTGTTGGGTGGTTATCAGTAGACTTTGTATGCATTGCCATCCGACAATAATCTGCTCCAATAGAATTGTTTGGTGCAGTCTGGGATAACCATTTTCTAGTCTCGTTTATAGAACGACTCGCCGTGTTGAAAATACCCTATAGTATCGCGGATATCGATGACCGCGCTCACCATACCAATGACACACACATACACGATGAACCAGTACAAGCTTTCATCCAATGTTTGTGTAGCCAGTAGATACAGTAGGTAAGGGAGTATAAACAGCCAATGTGCGTGCCCGATGGGGCCGATGAGTTTTGAGAACGGTCGGCGACGATGAACTTGACTCCCAATCACGAAGGACAACACCCGACCCAGCAAAATCACCAAACCTGGCGTTTCGCGAATGAAATATAGACCACCTAGCACTTGTGGCAGTGGATATAGTATTGCCCATACCCGGATTGTCCAGGGTAGCGAACCCATGGCGTTCCAAAACTGAACTAAGTCTTTAAAGAAGCTCATAAACTAACGAAGCTATAACGTGGATGAAGAGGGGATTGTCGTCAGATCAGCGAACGGGGTTTGCAAATTCTAAGCTTGACATCTGCTGCATCAGTGCGATGGCTTTCTTGACTAGCTCAGGCCCCGCTTTCTCAGGTGAACCTGCATCAAATGGAGGCGCAGGATCGTACTCCAGTAAGAGTTGAATCATCTTGGCGGTTTCTTCGCCGCACAGAATACTTGCAACCGTTAGGCCAAAATCGATTCCGGCCGTCACGCCTCCCCCTGTGATGCGATTGCGATCGACAACAACACGCTCGTTTACAATCTCAACGCCTTGACTTGTCATTAGTTTTTCGCGCATGCCCCAATGGGTCGCTGCTCGATAGCCCTCTAGCAGCCCTGCTTTTGCTAGAAACTCTGCCCCACTACAGACAGAAGTAATAAACCGTGACGTTTTGCCTTGTTTACGGAAAAAGTCCAGCACCTCTGGATCATCTACGACTGCTCGCTGTTCTAAACCGCCGCCGACACAAATAACATCCAAAGATGGGCAAGTGGAAAAGGTGGTATCTGGCACGATCACTAAGCCGTCATCGCAGGTAATTGGGGCTAGTGTTTTCCAAATCCGATGCAGTTCGACACCGGGCAGTGCGCCGAACACTTGATGGGGGCCCACCATGTCCAGTGAGGTCATGCCAGGATAAAAGACCAAACCAATGACGTGCTTTTGTGGGGCAGGCATGAATTAATTTCCTTATTTTGATCGTTGGTGAATCTATCCTTATGCTATGAATAGCGGCCCAGTGCGCCTAGTCCTCGATCGGGTACTCTTTTCACGACCATGACTCTTTCTTTGAAGCTTTTATTTGAAGAAACTCACCAGTGTAAGCATGAAGATGACTTGCGATCGCACTTAGCGCCGAAGGTGGGTGAGTACTTTACAGCGAAGCGATCAGGGATCTTTTTCTTTGACCAGCTTCTCTCTGAGCCTAAGTTTCAGGGCATTCTAAACATCGTTCTCTCCCTGGAACACAATCCGCTGGCGCGCTACCTTGCGGAATGCCATACCCCTGTCCATGAAGGATTAGTGACAACACCCAAAGCTTGGACATTGATCTGTCCTCGACCGGATCATTGGCATGTGATGGCAGGACCGATTGTTAACTGCGGTCAGTTAGTCGGTGCAGTGGGTTGTACTCGTGACAAATCAATGCCAGCCTTTGATCATCAGGATTTAGCTGATTTAAGTGCGATTTGTTTGCACCTGTCTACCTGGACGACTACAGTGCGATCGCAACAAAGTACGATGAAATCTCAGAATCCATTGTTGAGCACCGATCGGTTAACACCGCGTGAGTTGGAGATCGCCAATTTAGTTGCTTTGGGAAGAACCAATGCAGAAATTGGCAAGGAACTTTGGATCACCGAAAATTCTGTCAAACAGGCTCTAAAGCGAATGTTTCGTAAGCTTAAAGTTTCGTCGCGGACAAAAATGGTTGCACAACTCTTTGCGACTCAAAATTATATTGCGAGTGAGGGAGAGCCTCAATCAAATGCTCACCAGTAACCTGTAGCTTAGCCTTTACCAAGCAATTAGCAGCCGGACTGTGAAGTATACGTCAGGCTGTCGTGTAACACACCTATGAATAATCTTTAGATGCCACCTGTCGTATAACACTCTATTAAGTTAACCGATGTTGTTTACTCATTCAGTTCTTTGGCATCGGCTGGTGAGAAATCTAGGATCAACTCCATCGCCTTGAAAAGCTGTTGAAGAACTAAATACCTGACCTAAGCCAGAAGCATCATTCTAGTTTCATACCTTTGCACCCAGCAACATTTCTCGATCGCCACTTAAACTACCAACTGGAGGCATAACGATTAGATCTCCCTGTGCGGTCATCTCAGAGTGCAATCCTTCATTTTGACGACAAATATCGTAAAACTGCGCTTCAGTTAATGCTGCATTTGAAGCATTGATGGTCAGCGTTTCCATAGACAGCATACTCAGTGTGTCTCACATGTTGCCTATGCTCTGATTCTAATTGAGAAGTGTCTGCGATTGTGACTGTGACCCTAGAGCAGGGCAATCTCTCACCGCATCCCTCTTCTTGGCGGGATAATCTTAGCAGTGACTAGGACGCCTAGTTGTGGCTTCATACGGCCTAAGGGGTCGAACGGTGGCAGATCAACCTGCAGCCATTGTCAATATAACCTTTGGGGATGACAAGGGTTTCACAATGTGGTCTGAATCAGTGATAGCGCCCTCATGCCTCTCTGGTAATTGAGTCGTTTATGGGGTTTCAGTTGC